>JAQTQF010000034.1 GCA_028712345.1 Phycisphaerae bacterium
GAATTACGGCGAGTGCTGACACGGCAAAAACAAACGCCTGCAATACCAATGTTGATTTGCTGAATTCTCAGATTGAGATGTGGGCGGCAAATAAAGGCTCTTATCCCGCAGATGTAGCTACGCTTGTTGCTGATACGGATTACTTCCCGGACGGTGCTCCGGAATGTCCATTCGGGACAGCGTATGTAATGAATGCAAACGATAGGGTAACTCCTCATAGTCACTAATCCGTGGTTTACGGTAAAAAATAATTTGTGAATGAATAAAAAGGGACGGCACCAAGTCGTCCCCTTTGTTTTTAAGGGCGGGGATATGAGAGCCAAGAGAAAAGCCGTTACGCTTGTCGAAATGTTGATTGTTGTATTTATTATCGCAGCAATGACATTTATAGCAATACCAAGATTCAGTGCGGCAACCGCACAAGCCGGTAAGGCAGCGACGATGGCGCAGAAAATCGCGGCAGGAATAAGATATGCCAGAAGCCTTGCCATCTCGAATGCCGCGACAAATCCACAGGGATTTAGCCTTAATATGACAGGTTCAGGCAGCTACACTGGTTTTCAAATTGTCGATTTAAGCAGCGGTACGGTTATCAAGACTGAAACAATAGAATCTGGCATCGGCTGTATTGGCGCAAACGATTTCAGATTTGGGCCTCTTGGAAACAGACTGGTAGACAGTGATAGTCTTACGATAAGCGGGGGAGGCAAAACCTTTAGTGTTACTGTTATATCGGCGACAGGAATGGTTAAATGCACGCAGTTGTGAAAAACAAAAGAAATTTTCGCCCCGGCTTCACTCTTACCGAAGCTGTCGTAGCCGCTGCGCTGCTGCTGATTGCGATTGTGCCGATTCTAAAGGCTCTTACTCAGGCGAATCTTAATTCTGTTATTATTGAGAGAAAAACACAAAGCCTTTGTCTTGCCCAGGGAAAACTCAGTGATATCAAGGCTCGTTCCATTTACGGCTTTGACGCTATTTCCTCACAGAGCAACGAAGTTTTAGCCGGTTCATATCTTTGCAATACCACTATTGGCGGCAGTGGAAACTTGAAGACGGTGATTATTTCGGTCGGTTCGGACATTAATAATAACGGTGCATTGAGCAGCGCTGAGGTTGAAATTACATTGCAGACGCAGATAGCAAAAAGGTGGCCGGATAGTTGAGATGAGATTTTGTTTAGCCGCTGCCGGTACGGCAGCGAGTCAAAATCGTTAAACTGCAAATGTTGAGTTTACGCAGGTAAAAGAAATCTTTTTAGACAAATCATCAATCACCTCTTTGGTTCGGATAGTAACGATTTTAGTTTCCCTGGTCAGCAAATCAAAAAAGTTGTCGCTTAATTCCACCTCAAAAGGCAAATCAATATAAAGGTCTTTTATTGCACAGCCGGGTTTCAATTTTAAATGCCAGTTGCAATCATTGATTCGTTCAGTTTGTATGTCAATTTTCTGCCCAGACCAGTTAATGTACTTATCAGGCATATAGAAGAAACTGTTTTCTGCAATACTTGCATTATCGTTTTCAAACAGAAGATATATGAAACGCTCATCTGGATTTTTGACTTTTACGAATGACTGCGGCAGCGTAAAAGAAACTGTTTCGTAGGGACTGGCTGAGGCAGGCCTCTTAAATTCGTCTATTGTATTAAGATTCATATCGACAAGCCGGCACACAAAAAGACCTGTTTGTGGTGATGGGCTATGGTTTATTATAGAAGCGGTCAAAGATTCAATAGTTCTCTCAACGGGCATTTGCCGATTATTATATTTGGCAGAAACGGAGATAAGTACAGGAGCGAAAAATCTTTTCGTATAGTAATAAAGCGCCTTGGGTCTTAACTGATAATCAATGCAGGACCAGCTTATCGATGGGCAGCAGTCGTTGAATTGCCAGTACAATGCGCCGCTGTTTATTCTCGAGTTTGAACGAAGATGCTCGATATTCCTGCGAACGGCTCTTGCCTGCGTAACTTGCGAAAGATATATCAATTCATTGATATTGGCAGCAGGGCGGAAAAGCTCGTTTGTGTAATATTGAATCCTCGCCTGCCCATTGGGCTGGTAATTATGTTTCTCGATTGCCTCCGATGCGGGGTGGTTTTTTACGCCCGGCAGAAAACTTTGCATAGTTTTCCTGTTCGGCAGAGCCTGGAATCCGAACTCTGCGACAAACCGCGGCGTCTGCTGCGGACTGGTAATATAATTGTCACTTGGCTCAAGACCTGACCAGATGTTCCACTGATGAACCGTGCCGGTTGAAGATTCATTGGGGTTTTTTGCCGGCCCCAGAGGGGTAGATGTAATATAATCACGGTCGGGGTCGAGTTCGTGAACGATTCTGGGAAGAATTTTATGATATATATCTCTGCCGTAGAATTTTTTACTTTTATTCAAGTGGCTGAAACTATGAAGCCAGTCAATTTCGTTGTTTCCGCACCATAGAACAAGAGATGGATGATTTCTTAGACGAGTTATATTTTGTGTGGCTTCAATTTTTATCATATCTGTGAACCACGAGCGGTCAGGATAGTATGCACAGGCAAAGGTAAAATCCTGCCAGACCATTATACCGAGCCTGTCGCAGAGATTATAAAAAGTTTCGGTTTCATAAATTCCGCCCCCCCAAACCCGCAGCATATTAATATTCGCTTCTTTTGCCGCACCGAGCAGCTTTTCATATTCTAATTCAGTTGTTGAACCGATAAATATGGAAGCCGGAATCCACGCTGCACCTCTGGCATAAATGGGCTGGTTATTGACGATGAACTGGAACGGACTGCCCAATTCGTCTGGCGATTGGTTGAGCTGAATTGTTCTTATGCCGAAAGCTTTTTCTGATATTTCGATGGTCTGATTATCGCAGAGAAGCTCGACTCTTAAATTGTAAAGCGGCTGGCTGCCATAGCCTGCCGGTTGCCAAAGCAGCGGTTTTTTTATTTTTAATACCGCCGAGACACTTTTACTTCCGTCGCTGAAATCCAGTTTAGTCTTTGCGACCGCGTCCCCGGCAGGATTGAAAACCGTTAATTGGCAGACCGCCGAAGAGTTGTGGTTTGTTTTCCCGACTTGTACTGATATTTTTATGTCAGCCATAGCCGTATCGGCTTCAACGGTTCTTATATGAATAGTGCCAAGCCGGGTAAAACTGAACCCTTCGATACGGACGGACTGCCATATGCCGCAGCCGGGTAGGGCAGGCGCCCAGTCCCAGCCGAACTGGCATTGAGCTTTGCGGACATAAGTTCTGCAAGGCAGGGAACATTTATCGTCGCTGAGCACGCCAAATCGGCTCATTAGACGATTACCATTTTCAATTGCAGATTCACATTTTACGAGCAGCCGGTTGTTTTTCTCTTTGAGAAGTTTTTTAATATCAAAGCGGTAGGAGCAGAACATATTGTCGGTTTTAGCGATGAGTTTATCATTAAGCCATATCTGGCAGAAGGTATCAAGGCCGTCAAAGACCAGCTCTGCCGCATCGAGCGATAATATTTTTTCAGGGCAGTTGAAATGCTTTTGGAATATCCATGGTTTTTCGCTTGGCCATAAAAAATCACTTGGCTGGGTACACAAATCGGAAAGTTTAATTGTCCCGGAATTTATAAGACAATCGTAAATAGAACTCGGCACGGAGCAATCGAGCCAGTCGTGCCCATCGAGGTCTCGCATTCTACGCGCTTGGGCCGGGTATTCCTTGTATTGCCATTTGCCGTTAAGTTCCAATATCTGTTTTTGCATAAACAGATTTTAACAGAAAAAAGGAGCGGAAGGAATAGGGTTTAAGAAATAGGGCATAGAAAAGAATTATAGGACTCTTTATTTTCGATGGGTAGCAGGTAAGTGATTGTGTTGATAAGTCCAATAATAACAAGCTTTGAAGTTGAGAATTTCAGTTTTTTTATGTTTCCTGTTTCTTCCGTAAAGCCAAAAATTTCTCTTAGCACACAGGTATTATAAGCCGATATTTCAAAAGGATTAAGGTTCAAAGTATGTATATGCGCAGAAGAAAAAATAAAACAGGGTTTAGTCTTGTAGAGCTGCTGCTTGCCTTTGCGATAGTTGCGATTGTTTTTGCGGCAGTTGTGCCCCAGTTCCGCGCAATCAGAAATAGCTGGGATGGGACCGAAGCTGCCGCGGCAATCGTCCAGAACGGCAGAGTGCTAACCGAACACATAACAAGGAACCTTTCGTCTGCAAAGCGGATAACCAGAGTAAGTACAAGCGGTGATATCAACGGCTATATCGAGTTTCAGGACAACAACGATATTACGAAAAGTTATATGTTTTCCAGTGGATATGTCGTTTTCGGCAATCTCGGAAGCGAAGAACAATTAGCAGGTCCCGTTGACAGTTTCCAGATAGCCTGTTACTCACTGAGCGACCTTGCCAATCCAACGACGGATGTTAACACTATTCGGCTCGTGCAGTTTGCGACCAATTTTTCAAACGACAGCGCACTTGGAAACGATAGAATTTTCCGCTCGGAAGTTTTTATTCAGACTAATACCCAGGCCGCTGCCTTGCAGAGCGTTATCGATATAACGGTAGAGTCTCGTAATGCTGACGATGTTTTTGATTATATCCAGGATTCAGGATATAAGGTTATTGAAGTTGATAATTGGCAGGGTGGTTCCGGCGAGATAAATGGACTTTTGTGTTTCAATGATATCGTCGGGGACGCAAACGGCCAAGTGCCTCAGGATACCGTAATTAGTCGTGCCACAATCAAGCTGTGGTGCGTAAATCATAACAATAACAATGATGTTTACTTTTACCGTATGGATGTTCCGTGGACCGAAACATCGACATGGAACAGTATTGGCGGCGGAGTAAATCCTTATGTCAATTGTGATGCCGCAAGCGCTGTTACCGCCAACTTCGGCAACTCCGCTCCGTCAGAAATTGAACTTGATGTTACGGACATAGTTCAGGGCTGGATTAACGGTGATTATCCGAATTACGGCTTTGGCATCGTCAACAGCTCAAACAACAACCTCCAGTTTGCTTCTGCCGAAGATACATCAGGCGGAAGTGCCCATACGCCAATACTCGAAGTCGGATACCAATCGTCTCCGGCTGTTAATGTTGGCATTATAGGCTCATGGATGGAAGGTACGACTCATACAAAAGAATCCGGCTCCAATCGGGCCTTGGTCTTTCTTGCGCATACAGAACCCGGAAATAATCCGACACTAACGACCGTATCCTACGGTGGTCAGACAATGACTCCGGTTATCGATGAAGACAGCGGTTCGGGTGGAAACAGGGTATATGTTGCGGCATTTATTCTTGACGAAGCCGGCATTGAGGCCGCAAGCGGTGGCAGCTTTAGCCTTACCTGGAGCGGCGGAACACCCAGCGAGGTTGTTTGTTCCAGTGTATTTATGCAAAATGCTAATCAGACGACCCTCACCGGAGATACCAGCAGCAACGCCGTCAATGGTGATGGTATAACATCTTCGTCATTATCAACCAGCAGTGGCGATATGGTTATTGTGGCAGTAGTCTGCAATAAAACAGGCAGCTATATACTGAACAATGGTTTTACGGAAGCTATGGAACTTAGTATTTCCAGCGCTGATGCTTCAGACGGATATAAAGCTGCAACAGGCTCTAATGAGACTCCCAGTGCGACACATTCGCCAAGCGGCCGGCAGGCGCTTATCGGATTTGTGGTCAAGGCGCCGGAAGAGTTAAAAACTTTTGGCGGCGAAACAATTGGCAGCGGTACAATTTTACCGTAATTATATGAAGAATTTGCTTAAAAAACCTGGTTCTGTTCTGGTTGTTGTGGTTTTTGCCATAGCTTTGCTGACGGCATTCGTAGCGGGAATGCTCCAGCTTAATTCCGAGCAGATACAGCTTATGAGAAATGAAATATATGCTGCTCAGGCTCAGGCGATTGCCGAGGCGGGGTTGGCTGATGCTTTCAGTCAGTTGCGAACTGATTCGAGCTGGACAAGCGGTTTTAGTAATAAAAGTTTTGCCGGCGGCTCTTATACCGTAACGGTAACCGGTTCGCTTCCGAATCTTGAGGTTGAATCGACCGGTACTTCATCACAGAGCTTTGTTGCCAGAGTGAAAGCACAGATAACCGTAAGTACGACCAGCCCTTATATTATACGAATAGATAAATTAGGGATAAACGAGTGAAGGTAAATAGTAAAACAGCTTTTGGCATAGATGTCCGTTCAGATGCGGTCAGTTTTGTTCAGCTTGAAAAAAATGGCCGGCAAATAAAATTCGTACGCGCTTCCACTGTACCTTTGCCGGAAGGCACAATTTCTGACGGAATGGTTAACAATCCTGCTGCTTTGGCCGGTGTGTTGAAAAGTTTCAGACTGGCCGGGCTTATGAGAAGTGCCGATGCGGGATTAACAATTTGTGCCGAGCCGGTTTTGCTTCAAATATTGAATCTGCCGGAATCCACTCCGGACGAAGTTAAAAAAATTATCCAGGATGAAGTCCGGCAGTACGCTGTTCTGCCTTTAAAAAATATTGAAATGGATTATTGCAGCCTTAAAACTGCGGATAATCATTCAAAAAGGGTTCTTGTCGGAGCCAGCCAGACCGAGCATTTTAATTTTACGGTAAAGGCAATTGAAAAATATCATATTGATATAAGGTTGATAGAGCCGACAACAACAGCCTTTATAAGGGCGTGTTTTAATAAAGTTATAAAACTGGCAGGCGAAAAAAATATTATGCTCCTGCTAATACGGGATGAAACTCTGACTTTGTGTATATTTGAGAGGCAGAGGCTTGAGTTTCTCAGAACTAAAAAAATTGATATGAATACCGTTAATTCAATTTCGAAAACTAACTGGCTTGCTCGTGAGATTGAATCAGTAATTCAGTTTTATGAAGTTGAAAACGACTCTATGGCACGACCTTGGCAGGTAATAGTGGCTGCTTGTTCAGATGCCGAGTCTGATATTGCCGAGAAAATAAGAAAAGATATATCGCGGCAAAACATAGAGATTCTTCCGTTTAACAATAATATGATGGGTATTGAGATAGACGAGCAATGCCAAACGCCCATATGTCCGGTAGCGGCAGGAGCGGCTATGAAGCTTCTTGGCGAAGACCCCGGCGGTATCAGTCTTAATCTGCTGCCGAAGGAGATTGTCTCGATTAGAAAAGCGAGAAGTGAAATGCTCGTAATAGCCAATGTACTGGCTTGTTTGTTTATAGTATTTTTCGGATATATAACTTTTCTTGGTAAAAAGTCTATCAATGTCAGCCATGCAGTATACGCTCAAAAAAACAAACAGAGCGGAACGGATATTCAGCAGATGGTCAAGTCGAGAAAAAATCTCAACGGCAAACTTAGTAATATGGAGAACTGCATTTCGGCTGTGAATAGGCTGAACGAGGGAAAAAGCTACCAAAACTGGGCAGGACTGCTTGCCGGACTGGTTAATACTGTGCCCCAAACTGTATTGATAGAGAATCTCGAAGAAAAGGGCGGTAATATAATGGAAATAGACGGTGTTGCGGTAAATTACGATTCGATAAGCAGCTTTGTTAATCTTTTGACGCAAAAAGGACTTGTCGAATCGGCTTCGCTCAAAAATTCCAGTCGGAGCACCAAATACAGCAATGGAATGATTGATTATAAAATTGTCTGTTATCTTAAGCAATAACCATAAAGGATTTGGAAGTGATTAGTGATTTAATCAGACATAGAGATTTTTCGAAAAAGAATGTTGTAATAGCAACTCTTGTGCTTATTGCGATAGTTGCGATGTATAACTGGTTTGCCACTCCGTATTCGAGCTATCTTTTAGCGGCCGAAAAATATGTAAATGCCGCCAATGAGATGGAAAAAACCAAAAAAATGATTGATGTGGATTTAAGGCTTAAGCAGAAAAAAATTGATGAACTCTCGGGTAAGTTTGACCTTATCAGTCAGGACTTTTTTACCGTTGACGAGGCCAAAAGTTTCCTCGAAAGCATTCAGGCTAAAATCGAAAAAAGCGGCTGTTTTGTTGATAAGCTGAGTTTTTCGCCGGCAAAACAGGTTTCAGCGTCAGATGGCAACATCCCTGATATAGAAGAATACCGTGTGAATTTGAGCGTTATCGGCCAGTATGTCGATATTGTAATTCTGCTCGATTCGCTGCAGAACAGACAGCAAAAAGTCTGGGTAGACAAGTTAAAACTTAAACTGAAAGATATTTCGAGCGGACATCTTGTCTGCGATGTTTCTCTGAGTATATACACATTAAAAGTTAAGGAGAATGCGAATAATGTCAGCGCACAGAAATAAAATAACGGTTATTGCGGCAATTATCCTTGCGACGGTTGCCTTTACGGTTTTTGCGGAGGAAAATTCGCAGATAGATATAAATCTGTTAAGGCAGAGCAATCCCTTCGCTCAGTTTGCGAGCAATCAGGGTCAGGCCGTCAAAGCAATGCCTGATGGGCCTAAACCCGATCTGTTTATCGAAACTGTTTCACTCAAGTTTGTTGACGCAAAAAGCCTAAAGGCTTCGATTACGACTATGTCCGGCGAGTGGGGCAATATGGAGCCGGATGCAAAGGGCAATTCAATGATAATCTGCGACACAAATGAAAATCTTACCAGAATCATCGAGCAGATTCGCAAGATAGACAGAAGACCTGACCAGATTATGATTGAGGTTGTAATACTTGATGTAAAACTTAATAACGAAACGGAAATCGGCGTAAATTGGGATATGCTGACAACTAAATACAATGATAAGCTCTCTTCGAGCAAGCAAATCGGTACTTCTTTCAGGCAGAGTCTCGGGTTTTCAAGCAGGGTTGCCTCGGACGATTCTACTACTCTGACAGATGCCACGGCGTGGAATACCACCGGCTCCGGTTCCGACTTCAGTGTTATCTGGGGTGATATCAGAAATGTAATCCACGCCCTGCAGGAAAGGAACAATGTTGAGATACTTGCATCTCCCCGCGTGATGGTCGTCAGCGGCAAAGAAGCTACTATCGAAGCCGTTGAAGAAATACCTTATTCAGAACAATCAGATACCAGCAGCGGCGGTTCCTTGACAAGCACACAATTCAAGAATGTCGGTGTCAAACTTGGCGTTGGAGCTACGCTTACCGATGACAGGTTGATTCTTTTGAATATAAACACAGAACAAAATGTTCAAACGGGTACAAGTGTTGTTACCGGCGGTGATGGCGCCAGCGGTGTACCGGTAGTTGATACGAGAAAAGTACAAAGTTCGCTGCTGCTCGATGACGGCCAGATTCTTGTAATTGGTGGTCTGCGGCGAAAAGAAACGCAGAAACGGACCAATCAGCTTCCGATTCTTGGCGACCTGCCGGTTGTAGGTTTTGCTTTCAAGTCCACCGATACCGTTCAGAACAATTCGGAATTACTGGTACTCCTTTCACCTCACATTTATAAAGGCGAAAAACCTTCCAATGCTGAAATGGATAAATATAATGAAATTACAAAAAGACCTCTTTTGACTATTCCTGAAGACGAAAAACAAAAAGATAAAACTGAAGAAGACAAGAAAAATAAAAAGGCTGAAAAAAACAAAAAAACAGCAAAAATCAACCGTTGATGTCAACTAAACGTATAATGTATTAGAACTGGGAGTTTGCAAGAATGAATTATAAAACCAACATTGTTCATGTAACGCACGAAGCTATCGGGAAAATCGGAGGAATCGGGGCTGTTCTGGATGGTATCCTCACCAGTAAGACATACCTTGAGAATACCGGCAGAACTGTACTCGTAAGTACACTTTTCACCACTGAAGGGCCGGTTAAGAACAGGCTCGGCCTTGGCGGTGAAGTGCTCTATTCCAGCGCAGACGGTTTTGCAAAGACCGGCTACGCCAACGGTTTCAGAAGCATTGAAAAATATTTCAATGTTGACATTGTTTACGGCAGAAGACTTTTTGAAGACAGGCAAACAGGTATAAAGAGTATGCCTGAGGTACTTCTTATTGATGTTCGCCAGATGAATGCCGGACCGATAAACGAATTCAAGGGTCGGCTTTTTGACCACTTTGGAATAAAGAGCAATCTCTATGAACATCTCTGGAGCTTTGAAGAGTGGTTAAGGCTCGCTCCGCCTGCCATTGAGGCGTTAAAGGTAATCGGTCTTGCGCCGCAGGATAGCCAGACGATAGTTGTCGCCCATGAATTTATGGGTATGCCGACAGCTCTTGCCGCCGAAATGGACAAGCAATACGATTTCAGAACGGTCTTTTATGCCCACGAAGTGGCGCCGGTCAGAAAAATAGTCGAAGAAAACCCAGGCCACGATACTATGTTCTACAATGTTATGGAAAAAGCACAGGCCGAAGGAACATTTCTGCCGGAGGTATTCGGCGACCAGAGTCATTATTTTAAGCATGTGCTGGTTGAGGCCTCTCGCCACTGCGACAGCATTCTTGCCGTTGGCGATTATGTCACGAAGGAGTTAAGATTCCTCGCTCCGGAATTTCATAATGCCGATATTGAGCTTACATATAACGGTATCCAAGCCTATCATATAAGTCTCGAAGAAAAGAAGAGTTCAAAGGCTCGCCTTGTGCAGTATTGCGAAAACCTGCTGGGCTTTAGGCCTGACTATGTCTTTTCCCATGTAACAAGGCTCGTTCGCAGTAAGGGATTGTGGCGAGACTTAAGAGTGCTCGAACATGTGGAAAAAGAGCTTAGACCTCTGCATAAATCTGCCGTGATGTTCCTGCTCAGCACAGAAATAGGCCCCAGAAGACAAAAGGATATTCTCCGTATGGAATCTGAATACAACTGGCCCGTCGCCCATCACGAAGGTATGCCGGACCTGAGCGGCGGAGAGGCCGCCTTTTATGCAGGTATTCAGGAGTTCAATACGAGAAGCAGAAATATAAAGGTGGTTTTCATCAACCAGTTCGGCTTCGACAGGCACAGATGCGGAAACAGAATGCCCGAAGATATGGAATTTATGGATATCAGGAAGGGCAGCGATGTCGAATTCGGCCAGAGCATATACGAGCCTTTCGGAATCGCGCAGATTGAGCCGCTGAGCTTCGGAGCAATATGCGTTCTGAGCAATGTTTGCGGA
>JAQTQF010000035.1 GCA_028712345.1 Phycisphaerae bacterium
TTTTGTGCGGTATTAGTTGGTACGGAATGTTGTTTTTAACCGCGGATTACACGGATTTATTTAGGGATAACCCCGCACCTATTTACCCCGCCAGAAAAATGCGGGGCAGGCGGCAGAGCCTAATATGTGCGGGATTTACCGACATTTTCCGTTGAGTTTGGGAAAAGCGGTGATATAATTAAAATCTGCATTGAGGACGAACAGCAACGGAAAAGAATCGAACAACATCGCGGCAAAAAAGAAATAAATTAAAACCGAAATCGGATAAAATTTTTGAGAGGATATTATGCCTCGTTTTGAAGTAGTCGGAATCGGGCGTGAGACAGGTAAGAAGCGTGTTCGGATTTATGAAGTGGCCGATCAGGAATCCGCAATCACCGCTGCCGCTGCTGACGGCACTGTCGTTGATGTCGGAAAAATTCGTCAATTACCGGAAATACCTGCGTCAGAATCCCAAAAACAATACGCAAAATCACTCGGAATTGATTTCCCATCCGATATAAGTAAGATTGAAATAAGCCGATTGATTGATAAAAAAAGCGATGAGTCATATAATGAGGAGATGACCGATGATGATGCCTTGTCGCAAGTGACACCTTCCCAAATAATTGAGGAATTGGACAGTCGCTGTATAGCCGCTATTCTTATAACATTTGACGATGCAGTTAATTTCAAAAAACTTGCTGGCGTAAAATGTTCTATCTCTTTTTCTGATAATTTTACAGAAACTGAAATGCGAATGTTGCTGGTCGAGATAGGTTATCAATACGCCAAAGACCTTGAGAAAAATTTATGAGCAGGGATAAGCGGAAAGGCGGCTATATTTTCAGGCGAGTATCCATTGAAATACCGGATAGGGGAAAAAATGAGGATTCCATAACTGATAACCAACTGGAATACATCAAAACCTTAGCTCCTGATTTTCGATTTGAAGGCGGCTTGGAAAGTCTCGGCAAGTGGCAGGCATCCGCTATTATAACCCAGATTAAGGAAAAACGGGATGATTTAAAATACAATATTGCCAAACACAAAAAAGGCAGTAAACTCAAAAAGCTATTTTGGCTGATTGTTGTAATTGTCATTATCTATTATTTCGCAAAATCACGGTAGAGGTGTTTTATGAAAACTCAATGCCCAAATTGTAAGGCCGAATTTAAGGTACCGGAACATTATCTCGGTAAAAAAGTAAAATGCCTGAAATGTAAAAATTCATTCATAATAGGATTGCCTAAGCTCGAACCTGAACAAACCCCAGTACCAGTGCCGCTGAATAATCTGCCGCCGATACCGGCAAAACAAAAAGATAATTTCTTTGTGAAACTCTGGCACGGATCACCTATTGCTTTCAGGACAGCTTTTCTGGCCACTTTGGGTGTCATATCAGCATTAGCATTTGCTTATTATCTAATGAGTGCACCAAAATTTCTTAACAAAAATGCTTCTATGCAAAATACTGAGGCCTCATCAAACCGATATATATCGTCGTCAGGTTATAAACTCGCGGGTTGCATCGTATTATTAAATTATGTCAGTGAGTTTCAAGTGTTGGCCAATGCAAGAGCAAATGCCGCTCGTGAATTTGACTTGGGGGACGAAGTCGGGTTATACGGTTTTTTATCTGTTATAAAAATAACAGAATCACAGTTAGAAGATTTATATTTAAAAGTGCATAAACTTAACATGTCAGACGATATGGGTTTGCAATCGTGTTATAAGTCTTTATTGAATGCCATAGATACTGAATACGCCTTTCAAAAATCTATGCTACCTATAATTCAAAACCCGGACGATTTGCAGATCAGAGCTGATTTTCAAGAATTAAGCAAAAAGGCCGTTGAAAATAGTACATTTGCGACAACATCCATTTTAACCCTCTTATATTCTGTAGATGAGGGGCTATATGAAAAAATATGCTATACATGGAATGCTGATTGATTTAAAGATTGTAAGACAGGCAATAGGTTTGACGGTTGTTATCTCGGCGGGCAAATAAAATCGAAACGAACCCTGCCCCCTGCCTTCGCAGAGGTAAACTCCGTGATGGCATGAAAAAGGGAGAACCCCGTCATACAAGATGACGGGGCTAAACATATCTCTCCGTATTACATTGAAACTTGCGCGTTTTTGTCGAACTTTTTGCTAAAAAAAAATGGCCAAAATCGTAAATGCTTATTGGATGGGGAGTAAAAAATTTGCAAAAAATTTCATTTTTAACAAAAGTGTAAAAAATAAAATGCGCTTTTGTGCGGTATTAGTTGGTACGGAATGTTGTTTTTAACCGCGGATTACACGGATTTATTTAGGGGTAAATAGCGCGGGTTTTTAACGAAGAAAGAAGGTTTGACCCCGCACCGGTTTAAAGAATTATTAGTTTGGTGCGGGGTTGACAAAGAGGTATTTCTAATAGACAATAGAGACAGTTTATTGTGATAATTTATGGAAGATTGAGGAAAATAAGGCCAAGAAAGCTCTGCAAACGGAAGCGGGAAAATAGAATTTAAGGTTATATAAGGAATTAGACGCATGGATTCTACCACTGCAGAAATATTATTTCTTGTAATGTTTGGTGTTTCTATCAGTTTTTCGGCTAACAATGTCATTACGGAAATTTTCCCTCTTGGAGTAGGCCATCTGCTAACGGATGGAATTAAAAGTTTTTTCATACGAGCGTTTTTTGTGGGAATCACAGGGGTATTGTGGTCGATATGTTTGGTTGCTTCACTGAAGTTCTGCAAAACCATCGACAACTCTCACGGATTTGCCTACGATGTCGTAACTGTACTTTTGTTATTGCTTATGTCAGCATCTTCTTGGCTTTGCGACCATGTTGCCCGAGTAATTTTTTATCCGTTTCAGAACATTGTAAACATTAGAGAAAAAAAATATTCATCGGTAGATTTGATGTTTGTTCTGATTTACTTTCTAATTATTGGGATTCTTTTTTCTTTAAGGAAATTGTTCTCGTAACAGTCCAATTACAAAGTTACGGAACTTCAATTCGATTCGCAAGATTTTATAGCGGATGACAAACTACGAACCCCGTCATGCAAGATGACGGGGCTAAACATGAAATTAAGATTGCGTTGCAAATAAAACAAAAGTATTATTCGATTATGGAGAGAAAACTAATCGGATATATGATTACATGGACAACATACGGCACATGGCTGCAAGGCGATGAAAGAGGTTATGTAAAAGACGGCATAATTCTGCCGGCAAACGATAAATTAAAATCCGCAAATCAGGAACAGCAAAAATTCCAAACCGTTAAACTCAATTCAATTCAGAAACAAATTGTCGAAGAGGCAATACTGCAAGAGGCAAAAAGAATCGAACAGGAAATTCCGGCAATCGCAGTTTGTTCCAATCATGTACATATCGTTGCGAAAGTTTCATCAGAATCAATCGAACAAGCTGCCCATAGATATAAACGGTTGTCCAGTTTCTTTCTTCGCGAGGCCGGTCTGGACGGCAAAATATGGTCAAAAGGATTTGATAAAAGATTCTGTTTTACGGATAAAGATATAGAACAGAAAATCAAATATGTAAACGGTCATAAATCGTAAATAAGGTTTAGCCCTGCCATCTTGCATGGCAGGGTTGGAAACGATAACAAAGAAACGAACCCCGTCATGCAAGATGACGGAAAATAAGTTTGAAGAAATGTGATTTTTATGAACCCCGTCATGCAAGATGACGGGGCTAAACGAGTTTAAGGGCGGTTTACATTATTCCGTGGCGGGGGTTGGGGTTTTGGAGACGGTTTTATTTATTTGCTCATTGAGCGTTTTTAATGTTTCCGTATTGTACTGCTGCAGGTCGCGCAGGTCTTTTCTTGTTTCATAAAGCCTTTTCCGAGTTTCGCTCAGTTCCGTTTCATAATTATAAAGTGTCCTTTTCGATGTTTCGGCCTGCGACTGCAAACTCATCATATCAAATTCATATAGTCTGGCTTTCTGTTTTGTGTTTTCGTATTCGGTCATCAGATTTCCGATGCTCGCATAGGCCTGGCGGAGTTTTTCCTGTTGAATTCTGCCGTTGATATTGCTCCATATATAAGCGCAAAGACTTATTGCAAAGGCGACGGTAACTATAACAGTGGTAAACTTTCGCGTTGGCATAGCTTTTATGGAATCTATCATCTTACGCAAAAGAGGTATGTGAAATCTGTCCGGCTCGTTTTGGGGCTGTCGGCTAAGAGACAGGGCGTTATTTTCTTCTTCAGCGAAAAGTTTTAAATCCGGAATCGCGGCCTGAGAAATGTCGGGCGAATGCTTAATGGTTAAATCGATAGCGGCTACGGACGGCTTTGTGCTTTTCGGGGTTCCGATTGACGGGGCAGTTTTATGCAGATTCGACTCAAGAATATTATCCGACTTGAAAATTTTGTTCACAAGTTCGCTGATTTTGTTGACGGTATCCGTACTATCTAAAGATTCTGGATTGTCGGAGTCCTGCTGTTTTATAACTTTGTAAGCGTCGAGTGGAAGGTCAACTATGAAGGTTTTGTCTTTGTGTTTTCTGACCTGCACGACACCCAGCTTGGCGGCCTGCTGTACTATACCCGTAGAGACTCCCTGTCTGGCGGCATATTGTCCGACAGTAAGCAGAGATTTTTTCCTGCTGAAGATAGGTTCTTTATTTGTATCAAAGCTGCTGTGCTCATTCATAGAGACTGTCCCGTCAAAAAAGCTTCAAACCAAAGGATACCTCTGAAAATTCATTTTGGCGGCAGAGCGAATCTTTTCCTCGCCGAACAGCGTCAGACAAAAGCCGCCTTATCTACGGATAAAGCCGATTTGTCTTCCTTGTCGGCGAGCAAAAATCTTCTACTTGCCGCTCAAAAGCAATTTTTAGAGCCATCCTTTACATATTTTCGGACTTTTTGCCCAAAATTCTTGAATTTATGAGCTGAAAATAAGCGTATCTTTCAGTTGCCAGCCCGATTTTAGGGAAAAATTTCCTTGTAAGTCCCTAAAAAAAAGACTTAAAATCAAAAAATGCCATAACGCCCTATAACAACAGGGTTTAAAGCCTCAAAAACCGGTTTTTCTGGATATGTCAAAAAGTATTCGTCCAAAACAAGTCGCAGCTTTATTGTGCCGATTAAAACAGTGTATAAATCGAGTCGGATAGTTTGTTTGCAGGTTTTAAATGAGAGTACTTTTAGCGGAAGATGATACGGCTTCGAGAATGATTCTCGAAAAGCACCTCAGCGATTGGGGCTATGAGGTTCTGACTGCTGAAAACGGCAGCGAGGCGTGGGAGATTATCCGCACCCAACAGCCGCAGATAGTTTTGATTGACTGGATTATGCCCGGAATGGACGGACTGGAACTCTGTAAAAAAATACGCTCTGTGCCGGACGGCAAATATATTTATCTTATCTTTCTGACTTCAAAGGCTCAAAACGAAGATATTGTTATCGCTCTCGATGCCGGCGCCGATGATTATCTTTGCAAGCCGTTCGACAGAGAAGTTCTCAAGAGCAGAATGGCTGTCGGCGTTAGAACGGTAAATTATGAAGACCAGCTTGTCAAAAGCGAGGAGAGATACCACAGGATTACCGACGGTATTACCGATTATATTTTTACGGTAACGATTTCTGACGGCAGGATAACGGAGTTTATTCACAGCGATACGAGTATCTCCGTAACCGGCTATGACAAAAAGGAGCTTACTGATAATTCTTTGCTATGGCTGCAAATGGTTCACAAAGATGACCAGTTGCAGGTTCGGGGGCAATTGGACAAATGTACAGCCGGCGAAAAAGTAGAGCCGCTCGAATACAGGATTATTAGAAAAGACGGAGCTGTGCGTTGGGTAAAGAGCACGATAGTTCAGCATTTTGACAGAGACGGACGGCTCGATTCCTTTGACGGTCTGCTGCAGGATATAACCGAGAGAAAAAATGCCGAGACGGAAATGAAAATTGAAAAGGAAAAGGCCGAAGAGAGTCAGGCAAAACTTGAAAGGCTCAACCTTCAGCTTGAGGTTACCTATAAAAAGTTGATGGAGACTGCCCATTCAGCCGGCATGGCCGAGGTTGCCGCAGATGTTCTGCACAATGTCGGTAATGTCTTGAACAGTATCAATGTATCGGCTGCGACGCTTGTCGAAAAATTATCAAAATCCGACATCGGCGACCTTTCAAAACTTGCCCAGCTTCTTTGTGCCCATAGCGGCGACTTGACGGATTTCCTTGAGAACGACCCGCAGGGCAAATATATTCCGACATATCTTTCTGAACTGAGCAGTCATCTTACCCAGCAGCAGAATGAGACTGTTGAGAAACTCGGCGCCATTATCAAGAATGTCAAACAAATCAAGGATATCGTCAAAATGCAGCGGTCATATACCGGTATCGAAAGACACCAGGACTGCGTATTGCTTCAGGAACTGATTGAAAACGCTATTGAGATAAATAATGCCGGCCTGCAAAGACAGAATATCGAGGTAATTCGTGAATATGACGACATAGGATATATTCTTATCGACAGACAAAGATGCTTACAGGCGATTGTCAATCTTATCGATAATGCCGCCCGTTCGCTGTCAATGAGCAACAAGGATTTGAAAATTTTGAAAATCAGAACCGTCAGAGCCGATGGCTTAAAACTTAGAATCGAAATTTGCGACAATGGTATTGGTGTGGCAGCCGGCGAACTGAACAGTATATTTGACAGGGGATATACCACCAAACAAACCGGCGGAGGCTTTGGATTGCATAGCTCTCTGCTCGCTGTCAAAGATATGCAGGGAACCATTACAGCCCAGAGCAGCGGCAGAGATAAAGGAGCGATGTTTATAATTGAACTTCCGTTAAGAAAAGCAGAGGTAACAAATGGAAAACAAAATTGAAACAAAAAACCGGCGAGTTCTTGTAATTGACGACAAGGAATCCATTCATGAAGATTTCAGGCAGATTCTTTTAGGTGCGCCTGTCGATATGTCGCTTGCCGCCGCAAGAGATGCGGTGTTCGGGGTCAATGCCAGGAGCGACTTAGCCGAATTCGAGGTGGATTGTGTATTCAGCGGCAGGGAAGGGGTTGAGAAAGTAGTTGAAGCTGAAAAAGCAGGCCGACCGTACGCGATGGCTTTTGTTGATTTGAGACTGGAGTCGGATTGGGACGGCATAGAAACAATAGAACAGATATGGAATGTTCAGCCGCATATTCAGATTGTAATATGTACCGCATATTCAGATTATTCCTGGTCAGATATATTAGACAGGCTTGGTTCGACGGAAAGACTTTTAATTCTTAAAAAACCGTTTGAGAATATAGAAGTTCGGCAGATGGCCAGTGCTTTGACGGAAAAATGGGAACTTCTTAACAAGCTCGATGTGCTTGTACAGGAAAGGACGACACAAATTGCCGAGACAAGAGATGTTGCAATGTTTGTAATCGCGACGCTCGCCGAATCGCGAGACCCGGAAACCGGCGAACATCTCGAACGAATCAGAAGCTATTGCCATATACTCGCCGAGGAATTACGGAATGACAGTCCTTACTCCGAGTGGATAGACGATAAGTTCATCGACGATTTATATCGTTCAAGTCCGCTGCATGACATCGGAAAAGTCGGTATTCCAGATAGTATTCTTCTCAAGCCCGGCAGTCTAACCGATAGCGAATTTGAAATAATGAAGCAGCATTCTATGATTGGCGCAGAAGCCCTTGGCAAAACCATCAGAACGGTTACAAATGCCGGTTTTCTCGGAATGGCTGCCGATATTGCGAAATATCATCACGAACGATTCAATGGTACAGGCTATCCGGAAGGTCTTAAGGGCAAGGAAATACCGCTGGCAGCGAGAATTGTCGCTCTTGCCGATGTTTATGATGCTTTGACAAGCTCAAGAGTTTACAAACCCGCCTTCAGGCCCGAAATAGCTTATATGATGATATGTCAGGAGCAGGGCAAACACTTTGACCCTGTGATCGTCGATGCGTTCATAAACAGACATGACGATTTCCTCCAGGTTCGCAGTGTTACTAAGGCCGAGACTGATGCGGTATCGCTTGTATAAAAAATAGTTAATGAGCTAATGGGTAGATGGGTTAGTGGGTTAAAAACCACCCATCCACCCATCGACTCATCCACCCATCGACTCATCCACTCATTTACCCATCCACTCGTTTTTTGCCGGCTTATCCAATCCCTCATTTAAGGCTTAACTGCTTTATTACCAAAAAGATAGACTTAATCAGGTCAAAGTCTCTGTTGACAATAAAGCCATATTGTCTTAACATACCGTGCTTTTAAGACTTAGATAAAAGGAATGAAATGACAAATGTAACATTAATTACGGGCGACGGCATCGGGCCGGAGATCGCCGAAGCGACAAGAAGATGTATCGATGCGACTGGTGCGGCGATTAACTGGGAAATAGCTGAGGCGGGTGTTGATGTAATGGCAAAGAAGGGTACGCCTCTGCCGCAGGAAACGATTGACTCGGTAAGAAAAAACGGCGTTGCCTTAAAGTCTCCGATTACCACGCCTGTCGGGACAGGTTTTAGAAGTATAAATGTTTTTCTGCGTCAGGAGCTTGAGCTTTATGCCTGTCTCCGTCCGTGCAAAAGCTATAAAGGCGTTCGCAGCAGGTACAGCGATATAGACCTTGTGCTTGTCAGAGAAAACACAGAGGACCTTTACGCGGGAATAGAATTTGAAAAGGGAAAAGATGATTGCCTCGAGCTTATCAACTGGCTCAATAAACATAATAAAAGGCAGATAAAAAATGATGCGGGCATAAGCATAAAGCCCATTTCCGTTACGGCTACGGAAAAAATCGTTCGCTTCGCCTTTGATTATGCTCGTAAAAACGGCAGAAAAAAAGTAACTTCAGTCCACAAAGCCAACATTATGAAGTTTACCGACGGCCTGTGGCTTGATATCAGCAGGCAGGTGGCCAAAGATTATTCCGATATAGAGTTTGAAGACCGCATCGTTGACAATATGTGTATGCAGCTTGTTCAAAAGCCGGAACTTTACGATGTTCTGGTTCTGCCGAATCTTTACGGCGATATTCTCAGCGACTTATGCGCCGGTTTGGTCGGTGGTTTAGGCGTAGCACCCGGCGCGAATATTGGCGACAAGGGCGCAATCTTTGAAGCGACTCACGGCAGCGCACCAAAATATGCAGGGCAGAACAAGGTAAATCCCTGTGCTGTGATACTCTCCGGCGTTCTGATGCTCAGGCATATTGGGAAAACCGAAGAAGCTGAATTGCTTGAAAAAGCCGTCGCCGCGGTTATAGCCGAAGGTAAAGATGTTACCTATGATATGAAAGACGATAGAAACGACCCGACTGCCGTAGGCACAAGCCAGATGGCGGATGCGATTATAAGGAAAATCGAAAATTAAAAATTAAAAATGTGGAGTTCGGCCTGATGGCCGAAACTTGTTTCTATTATCTCTGTATTCTTTGTGACTGATTATGGACGGGATTTTCTGGCGAAAACTTGTTACCTGTCAAAACCCCTCGTCGGGCTATAAGCTGCTGCGTTCGGGCCTGATGATACTTTCGCTGTTTTATGGAATTGCGGTTTTCATCAGGAACAAGCTGTATGATTTTTCTGTTCTAAGAAAAAGAAAAGTCAACGCTGCCGTAATAAGCGTCGGCAATATCACCACCGGCGGCACGGGTAAAACACCGCTGGTTGCATATCTGGGCAATTATTTTACTTCGCGGGGGATAACTGTTTCTATTCTCACCAGGGGGTATAGGGCACAGAAAAACGATTTTGCCGATGAGCCCGCAATGCTCGTAAAGGCCTGCCCTAAAGCCAAGGTGATGGTCAATCCCGACAGAGTGGGGGGCGCTGAAAAAGCAATAAGTGAACACGGCGCAAAACTGCTGATTATGGATGATGGTTTTCAGCACAGAAAACTTGCCAGAGATGTCGATATTGTGGCGATAGATGCGACTATACCGTTCGGCAGGGGGAGAATTTTGCCTGCCGGGCTGCTGCGTGAATCGGTCAGTTCACTTAAACGAGCCGATGCCGTGGTTATTACCCGAATCAATCAGACCCAGCCGGCCAGTATCAGCCAGATAAAAAGCAGAATATCCGCCGTAAACCCCGATATTGTCTTTGCAACCGCCGTTCACAAACCCGCCTATGCCAAACTTATGAAAGACCAGAGAATTTCTCTTGAGCAGCTTGCCGAAAAGAAGGTTTATGCCTTTTGCGGCATCGGAAACCCAGACGCTTTTTTTCAGACGCTTGGCGAACTGGCTCTTAACATTGTCGGCACGAAAGTATATAATGACCACCACAGCTATACCGACTCTGATATCGAGGCGATTTGCCGGGAGGGCAGGTATATGCGGGCTGATATGATTATTACTACTCAGAAAGATTGGATAAAAACGGCGCTGTTGTTTATGGAAAAATTTGATATTCGGATTGCGCATCTGGCGGTCGAGCTTGAATTTATTGACGGTCAGCAGGAAATTATTAATCTTATTGAAAGTGCGATGAAAAAATATGTATGACAAAATTTTGAATACCGTTCAAAAACTCGGCTCGCCGAAAATATTGCTGGCTGGAGATTTTCTTCTGGATATTTATGTCTATGGCGACGCCCTGAGGATAAGCCCTGAAGCGCCTGTGCCGGTTTTAAAGGTAGTCAGGAGGGAATATCGTCCCGGCGGAGCGGCATCGGTCGCAGCCGATATTGCCGCACTCGGCGCAAAAACTTTTTGTCTCGGCACGGTCGGGGCCGATGCCGAAGCTCAGAGACTGAGAAAACTTCTTCAGGGCCTTGACGCTGATATTGCCGGGATTATCGAAACGCCCGACAGGTGCACAATCACAAAGCAAAGATATGTCGGCTTAGCCCAGCACAGACATCCGCAGCAGCTTTTGAGAGTTGATGAGGAAGTAGATACCAATCTTACGGAAGAACAGTACAGGAAACTTTTA
>JAQTQF010000036.1 GCA_028712345.1 Phycisphaerae bacterium
AGTTAGCGGTTTAGAGCCGCTAACTCCTATCCTCCCTGGTTTTAGCAGATTATGATTAGCGGGTGGTTTTTATTCTCCATATTGCGGCTTTACATCATAGCGTTGTGTGGTTATAAGGGGTTTAGTTATGTAGCCAGATGGCTAATATGGAAAATCCAGAATAAAATTTTAGGAGAACAGATATGGCTGTTTATGAGACCAGAACACTGAATTTAAACATTAAAATATTCGTACCGATCATTATATTTCTGATTTTCATTGTTGCGGTTGCGACTTCTATTATCAATGTCGGGCCGGATGAAGTTGGAATTGTCTCCAAAAAGTTTGGTGGCAGAAAATTGCCGGATGGACGCATTATTGCTGTCGAAGGAGAAAACGGTTTTCAGGCGGGCGTTTTAATGCCCGGCTGGCATTTGTGGTACTGGAAGTGGCAGTATGACATCATAAAAGTAAAAGACACCGAACTCAATCCCGGCACGGTAGGTATTGTTGTTGCCAAAGATGGGATTTCTCTGCCCGAAGGTGAAATTTATGCGCCCCAATGGGAAGAGCCCGACAAGATGATTAATGATGCGGTATATTTTCTTACGAAAGGCAAGGGCTTCAAGGGTCCGCAACTTACCGTTTTACAGCCCGGCAAATATAAGATTAATTCAAAACTTTTTGAAGTAAAACAGGTTCCGGTTACAAATGTAAGGGTCGGTACGGTGGCTGTTATCAAGAGTAATGTCGGCCAGAGAGTTGCCTCAGATGACGGCCTTGTTGAAAAAGACCAAAGGGGAATATGGCGGACTCCGCTGCTGCCTCAGGAGTATTACCTCAACACGAATGCTTACGAGGTGACCATAATAGATACCCGCCAGCAGAAAGTAAGCTATACGGCGGAAAGCGAACGGGGTGAAGCTAAAGTGCAGCCTTTGCAGCCCATTACCGTAAGAAGCGCCGATGGATTCACCTTTCCCGTAGATGTTCGCGTTACTTACAAAATAGATAAAGAGAACGCTTCAAAGGTTGTCGCGACCGTTGGGGACGACCAGCTTGTATTAGACAAGCTTATTACACCTTCGGTTAGAGCAAGTTTTAGAAACAACGCAGAGAAGGTCAAAGCCCTCGATTATGTTCAAAACCGCTCTAAGCAGGAAGAACAGTGTACAAATGAACTTCAAAGAGAGCTGGCACAGTACGGCATCACCATACTTGCCGTCAGGATTGGTGATGTTGGCGATGAAAAATCGCTTGGCCAACTGCTCAAGACACAAACTGACAAGGAAATAGCAAGACAGGAGCAGCAGACATTTATTGAGCAGCAAAAGGCTGCCGAACAGGAGAAGGCTTTGACAAAGACCACGCAGGAAGCCGAGGAAGAAAAACGCCTTGCTACCGCCAGTTATAATGTTAAAGTTGCCGAACAGGAAAAACAGCAGAGAATCATTAACGCTGAGGCTGAGGCGGAAATGGTCAAGACTGTCGCAACGGCCCAGGCCGAAGCTTATAAGAAAATTTCCGAAGTCATTGGCTCTGATAATGCTGCGCTGATTGAAATTCTCAAGCTCATAGCTGCCGAAAATATTGATATTACACCAGATGTTATGGTTAGCGGAGCCGGCAGCGGAATACCGGATGCCTTAATGGGAACAATCCTTAAGGATATGGTTAAGGAAAAGAAGGCACCGTAAAAAAACTGTAACCATCAAATAATTTCGTGCGGGCATTATGGCATTAAAAAGAATACCGCACCTGCCGGGCAGGGTATATGTCCCAGACGCGAATGGGCACAAAAAACACGATTGCAAAGATTGTTTTTTCTGCCAGATGTGTAGTGATGAACGATGCAATTCGTGTCTGAAGGGCAAATCTAAAAAATGCCGTAAAAAACGGGCAAAATAGAATTGGCTGATTAGTAAAGCGTTTTTATTCTGCTGGTCGGGTAATAGAAGCTCAGGATTTCCTGGGCGTCTTTGCCCCGTCTTGCCATTTCTCTTGCTCCATATTGGCACAGACCCGCTCCGTGTCCGAAGCCTCGGCCTGCCAGAAACATAATTTCATCATTTAAATTGATGATCACACAGCTTGTACTTTGGATTTTCATTCCTGTAGGGTCAATTGCCAGACGCATATCTTCAGCCCGCAGGGTTGCTGTTTTGCCGTTTACACCGACAAATGTAACGCTGGTGATTCGTTTGAAATTGTTGTTATAAATACTTTCTTTTCGCGGCTCTATTTTTTCTATTCTCTCAAGAGATTTTAAATTTGGATACCTGTCGAATAAATTTTCTGAAATATCGTTTTTGCTGAAGGTTACCATTGGCCAGTAGAATAGGCTCGGCCTGGTAAGCTGACTGCAATATGGGCAGGCAACTCCTTCAAGGGCAGTACAGCTTTCACCGAAGATGTTTTTTGCGTTTTCCGTGTGTCCGCCGCAGATAGAGCTGTAATAAGCGCCGAATATCTGGCACTCGCCCGAATCTGTCTGATTGCATAAAACCATTCCCAATGTGTCGTTTACCGCGCGGTCAGTGCGTACCGTCTCAGCCGCCACGCCTCTATAGACCTGGTTTGCCTGCGTTGCCTTGACATCCCAGAGCCGGTTGCCGCCGAACCTGTTTTTTATATACAGACAATATGTTCTTGCCGCGATGGCCTGCGATTTTAGCGCTTCGATGTCCCAATAGCTGGGCATCTCTGCCGAAATAACGCCTGCAAGATATGTTTCAATCGGGACATTATTTATAGCTGTCATACTTTTATTATTGCTATCGGCGATTAATTCGAGATTACCTCTGTAGGAGCGTTTATCGATTGTGAAAGGCAGGTCGTCCGGCGGCTGCACAATAAGTCTTTTTGTCTGAAAAACTTGCTCGCCTATTTTTATCCCATTGGGCCCGATAGCAATATCTATTGTGCCGTCTGTTTTTGCCACATCAAAAACACGAGCTGATTCAGTGTCGAACAGTTGGTATTGAGTATCGATTTTGAGTTTAGCTTTGGTGATATCATTGTCCAGCAGGACTCTGATGGTATATTGGTTATGGCCTTGTTCTACAGTCTGACCGCTGGCTCGTCCATTTGGAGCACAAGCGGCTATAAGTATAAAAAAAACCCCCGCGACTAATTCGGATAATCGAAAATTCGGTTTTAATACCGTCATAACAATTATCAATCAAGTTTTCGCAGGCTTAGTCCGACACTTTCGAGAATCTGCCTCATTTCGGTCAGGCTTGTGGCTCCGAAATTCTTTACGCCGAGCAATTCATCCTCCGTTTTTGAAGCCAACTCACCGATAGTTCTCATATTCAGTTGCTCCAGACATCTTCTTGCTCTGACGCTCATATCCAATTCACTAAGAGGTTTGTTTAGGATTTCCGGGTCAACATTCAATTCGGCATCGGTTGACTCCTGTGAAAATATCAGGTTGGTCTTTCCATCAGCACACATTCCGAGGTGAAGATTTTTTGATTCGAGCATTTTCTTGATTTCGCTAAGTGATGTCTCACCGAAATTTTTGTATGCCAGAAGTTCTGCCTCGGTAATTCTCAGCAGATCGCCCAATGTATTAATATTCATTTTTTTGAGACAGTTTCTGCTTCTCACCGAAAGCTCAAAATCGGAAATAGGCGTTTCGAGAATTCTGTTCTGCTGACTCTTGGATTTTTCGACTTCCTCATCATAAAACATAGTTTGAGAACTTGAGATGTCTTTTTTGAAAAGTATCGCTCTTTGATTATTCGGATGGCTTTTCAGTACTCTCTCGACACAGTTTATTGCCTTGCCGTATTCGCCCATATCTTCGTAAAGCACCGCAAGGTTGAGTATTCCGCTTACATATGCGAAAGGACTTTTTGCGAGCTGTTTATAATAATCCATAGCCGCCACTTCATCGCCTCTGATATCAAGGACAAAGGCCAGATGGAACATTGCCTTTGCGAATTCCGGGTCGATTTCCACTGCTGTCGTATAGTTGGCTATCGCTTCTTCATAATCTCCCTGTGCCTGCTGGCATCGTCCGAGGGTATAGTGATACAGTGCGTTTGCCTTCTGATAATTTTCGCAGGCTTTCAGTGCTTTGGCGGCTTGCTCAAAATCTTTTGTTACGCGATACACGCTTGCTTTTGCGCAATTAACCTGCAACACATCGGCGCCATTCTTTGCTGCTTTATCGAGAGCATCGAGAGCATTATCGTATTGTTCGGTCTTTCGCAGGCAATGGGCGAGTTCGAGATATTTTTCCTTACTGTCAGGTGCCTTTTCGAGCATCTCTGTCGCCTGAGCATATTTACCCATAATTGCCAGAGCTGCTCCGAGAGCGAGGTAATTTTTCGACCCCTTTAACGCCTGCTCGGTTTTCTCGGCAAATGCTATCTGTCTTTGTTCACTCGAATTAACAAAATCAGAGGTTGCCTGAATATTGTCGAGAGTAATATTTTGTTCGCTGAACAGGTCAACCTGTGGCTCAATTATGGCTACCATTATCTTATGCTCCTAATCGTTTTGGTTTAAAAATTCAAATTCTAAGGCTTTGCCTTTTAGTTTGATACGGGAAACACGGTATTATATGTTAAACGGAATGTTTTGCAATAGCAATTTAAGCCCCCCATCTGCCGATGATTTTTGTTTCTAACTCGCTAATCGACATAAGATTACATTAAAACAGCAAACAGGACAAAAAGAATACAAAACAGGCCTGAATTGAGGTTTTGCAGTAAGGCCAGCCCCTTATTTTTTATCTTTTTTGTATGCCTCTTGCGGGTCATAAACCTTTTCCGCGATAAAATCAAGCTCTTTTGTGCTTGGTTTCAAAATCCTGTAAAAACACGATTGATATCCCACATGGCATTGGCCCTGATCGACTTTAACCTTGAGAATCAGGCAGTCCTGGTCGCAATCTACGAGAATTTGCCTGACTTTTTGCACATGGCCGCTTTCCTCGCCTTTCCGCCATAGTTTCTGCCGGCTTCGACTGAAAAAAACTGCATTACCTGTTTTTATTGTAATATCCAGCGCTTCGGCATTCATATAGGCGACCATAAGTATTTGGCCGCTCTCGGCATCCTGTGATATAGCTGTTATAAGGCCGTTTGCGTCAAATTTCGGCTCAAATTTCGTCCCTAATTCGATTTCTCTACTTGCGGACATCTTTTTTCCTCCATAATTTATCTTCTTGAAGATGAATGTTTTACACATTATCATATTCAAACTCAAGTATTATTAAAGGAAAACTTTTGGTACAGACTGTAAAAAAAACCAAACACCTCTCGCATATCATAAGAGTCGTCGTAGCTATAGCGGCTTTTCTGTATTTCGTTATCAGAAATGACCCGAAGGGGATAATCCGAGACTTTGGCGAATTGCATATCTCTGTTTTTCTCATGGCTCTTGTCCTGTATATTGCCGGAAATTTAATTTTCGTTCTCCGCTGGCTTGTTCTGCTCGGCACTCAGGGCGTTCGTGTCGGCTACTGGCCGGCGTTGAAACTTCATTTGCTTGGCCTGTTTTACAACAACTGCCTGCCCGGCTCAGTCGGGGGCGACATTCTCCGTGCCTGGTATGTAGCCAAACACACTGAAAAGAAAATCGAGGCGGCGATGAGCGTTTTTGTTGACCGCGCAATCGGGCTTGTTTGTACCATAGCAATGGCATTTTTGGCCTACTGGTTCATACCGGCCGACGGTGCGCAGGGGAAACTTCAGTTCGGAACCCAATTAAATCCTGCTTCGCTTGCGATTAAATTCCTGCTCGGGATTGTTGTTCTGATTATTCTCGCTGCTCTGGCTGTCGCTCTAATGTATTACAACAGGAAATGGCGAGCCGTTCTTTTTAAGTACGGCTTTATTCTCGCCCTTCGCTGGTCATTCTGGGTTGGCAGAATTGTCAAAGCCGTCAAGCTTTACTGCTGCAAACCGTTTATTCTCCTGCTGGCGGTTGTTATGACTTTTGTCTGTCAGGCTCTCCCGATTTACGGCTTATACCTTGTTGGCAGGGATTTAGGCGTCGAGGCTCACATTAAATATTATTTTATTTTCTTTCCGCTCAGCTGGATAATCGGCGTTATCCCGATAAGCGTCGGCGGGGCGGGCGTGATGGAATTCGGAATCCAGGGTATGTTCAAGGTCATCGGTGTTGCCGGCAGGATTCCTACCCTCGCATTGGCACAAAGAATAACCTGGCTCTTGACTTCTATTCCCGGAGTTATTATCCATATTACCGGAAAGCATCTGCCCGGTGAATTTAAAAATAAAGACTGAAAACAGGCAGGCAATGTTTTTTTTGATAAGGAGCGAAATTTTCGCAGTTAAAACGGCATTTTGATTTTTTAAAGGGACAAACAATGGACAGAAAAATATTATTGCATGAGAAAGACATTCCTAAGAAGTGGTACAATCTGGCAGCCGATTTGCCAAGTCCGCTTCAGCCGCCGCTCGGTCCGGACGGTAAGCCTATAACCCCTGATATGCTCGCACCGGTTTTCCCGATGAATATTATCGAACAGGAAGTCAGTACAGAAAGATGGATTGACATTCCGCAGGAAATTCTTGATATTCTTTACCGCTGGCGGCCAAGCCCCTTGAGAAGGGCGGTCTATCTCGAACGATATCTCCAAACGCCGGCGAAGATTTACTACAAAGACGAAAGCGTCAGTCCGCCGGGCAGTCATAAACCGAATACATCCGTCGCTCAGGCTTATTATAACAAGGCTTTTGGCATAAAGAAAATCACCACCGAAACCGGTGCCGGCCAATGGGGTTCGGCCCTTGCCTTCGCCTGCAACCTGCTTGGACTCGAATGCAAGGTCTATATGGTGCGGATCAGTTTCGACCAAAAACCTTTCAGAAAATTAATGATGCAGGTCTGGGGCGCAAATTGCGTGGCAAGCCCAAGCAATGAGACGGAATTCGGCCGAAAAATTTTGAAAGAATTGCCCGATACCCCCGGCTCGCTCGGAATTGCCATTTCAGAAGCAATCGAAGAGGCTGTTCACGACAAAACCGGAAAAACAAGGTATTCGCTCGGCAGCGTCTTAAATCATGTTATGCTGCATCAGACGATAATGGGGCTCGAAGCCAAAAAGCAGCTTGAAATGGTAGGCATAAAGAAGCCGGATGTTGTTATCGGCTGTGCCGGCGGCGGAAGCAACTTCGCAGGTCTGGCCTTTCCGTTCGTAAACGACAAAATAAACGGTGCCGACATTGACATTATTCCCGTCGAGCCGAAGGCTTGTCCGACGATGACAAAGGGCGAATTTGCTTATGACCACGGCGATACCGCCTGTATGACTCCGCTGCTTGCGATGCACACACTTGGCCATGCCTTCGTGCCCAAGCCAATCCACGCCGGCGGACTCCGTTATCACGGTATGGCTCCGCTTGTTTGCCAGGCTATTGTCGAAGGTCTGCTTAAACCGGTCTCATACCACCAGCTCAAATGCTACGAATCAGCGATGATTTGGGCAAAAACAGAAGGGACTATCTGTGCCCCAGAAACCAGCCACGCAATTGCTTGTGCGATTGATGAGGCGTTAAAAGCAAAACAAGAGGGTAAGGAAAAGGTTATTATTTTTAGTTACAGCGGCCACGGCCTGATGGATTTAACCGGCTACGATGCTTATCTGAGCGGCAAACTTACCGATTATGAACTGCCGGACGATGAACTTAAAAAATCGACAGCGGTCTTAAGCGGCCTGCCGAAACCCTCGACCAAAAAATCCGGAAAATGGTAATAGCTTGGAAGATTTCGTTGGCTTTGCTAATAAAATTGGCCTGTTTGTGCGTTGGTTTCCTTGATTTTAGCTGTTTAGATAGTTGCAAAAGATTATTTTTCTGGTAGAATACCCCGCTTGTAGTTGGTTTTAAGTCTTAACTTGCTTTTGAGTAAAGAGTTAGACGGCAAGAGTGGTATTTAAAAAATGGGTCGGTGCCCGAGCGGCCAAAGGGGACGGGCTGTAAACCCGTTGGCGCAAGCCTTCGTTGGTTCGATTCCAACCCGGCCCATTTTTTTTATCTATGAGGTTAATGAGATATTTAGTGTTTGCCCGGTTGTTCTGTCAGCCGGTTTTTTATGCCGGGGTATGGTATTAGTTCTTATATTTCTTTTACACTTGACATATATTGGTTGTAAATATATCTTGATCAGCTCTTTGGGGCGGTTAGCTCAGTTGGTTAGAGCGCCTGCCTTACAAGCAGGATGTCGTAGGTTCGAGTCCTATACTGCCCATTGAGATGCTGGCAAAACCTGAAAAAAAAGGGTGTTTGCGAGTGGTCTCGGACTCCTCAAGAAAAGCATAATTGTATTACCCTCGGATAAACTCAGGTGATGAATGTGCCGCTGCGGTTCATTTCTTCTTCGCTTGCCCCTGATATATCAGGACTCGGCTGGGGCAGTTCATCGTCCGGTACTGATGGTCTGGCGGGTTGGCCGTCGATTTGAATTGTAAATGTCAAAGGTCCTACCTGGAGACGATCGCCGGGCTTTGCCTCTATTTCGTCGCCGACTTTTTGGCTATTGAGGAATGTGCCGTTGCTTGAACGGAGGTCGCGAATCTTCAAACTCTGCCCTTCAACGCTCAACTGACAATGCCTGCGGGAAATCACCTGCAAAGGGATACACAGGTCACAATCAGGCCTTCGACCGAGTATCGTAGCCTTGTTGCGAACAGGAAAGACCTTTTTTGTCCCATCCTTTTTCAGTAACATCAGCGAAATAGACATTTCTCGTCCTTTCAGGCCGCTGTTAAACTCTCTCTACACTGATGTGTATTGTAACACGGAAACAGATATATTTGCAAGCTTTTTATAGATAAAGATATAAAAAATCCTTAATAGTATTGTTGACCATTTATGGCTTTGCGGTTAGACTCCCAGGCTTTGGTTTACAGGTAAGAAATGAGATATAAAGCGGCGATATTTGACCTCGACGGGACATTGGCCGATACCCTTGCGGATTTGACCGATGCTATTAATTATGGGCTCCAGCAGTTTGGCCGACCGCAAAGAACCGCCCAGGCTCTCTCGAAAATGATAGGCGATGGAATACGAGTTACGATAGGCAGGGCGATCGGAGCAGGTAAGCAGGAATTGATAGCCGGCGTGGTCGAAAAAATGTGCGAAAAATACGCTCAGATATGTCTCGACAAGACAAGGCCTTATGATGGTATGTTTGAAACGGTAGCCGAGCTTCATAAAAGTGGGGTCAAACTTGCGGTTTTGACGAATAAAGACCAGGCCTCAGCGGAGAAGATTGTAGGTCATTTTTTTGACGGTTATTTCGAAATTGTCCGCGGAACAACCTTGGGTGGACCTGTAAAGCCCGACCCGTCCCCTGCGTTTCGGATAATTGCTCAGCTCGGAGTCAAACCACAGGAAACGGTGTTTATCGGCGACAGCGGCATTGATATGCAGACGGCAAAAGCGTGTCAAAATTACGCTGTCGGAGTCAGTTGGGGCCTGCGGGAGGTGGAAGAGCTAAGGCAAAACGGGGCTGATGTTATTATAGATTACCCCAAACAATTGCTGGGTATTTTTACAGACTCACTATAGGCTTTTGGGCAACAATGGCGGCAGGGCAGACCATATAATCTTTTGTTGTCAATACTTGACAAATTTTGCCGATAAGATATATTGTGGATATTGCTAACTCGTTTTGCTGCTATGGAATAGGTTTTTTAACAATTTTAGGGATTATTACTCCGGAAAGATATGGCAAAAGTAACACTGCCTGATGGCAAAGTATTGGATGTAGAGGACGGTCTGGCGGCAGGGCAGATAGTTGAAAAAATTGGGAAACGGCTTGCGCAGGACGCAGTGGCGGTAAAAATCAACGGCCAATTGGCTGATTTGAGCACTCCTGTAACCGGACAGATAACTTTTCAAGTCATAACAAACACTAGCAAAGAAGCTCTGGAAATTCTTCGCCATAGCTGCGCTCATGTTATGGCCGAGGCAATATGTTCAATCTGGCCCAAAGCCGAACTGGTTTACGGACCGACAATCGCCGACGGTTTTTATTATGACATCGACCTCGATGAGCCGATAAGGCCGGAAGACTTCGGAAAAATAGAAAACAAAATGGCCGAGATCGCTTCGCAGAATCTGCCGTTTATTCGCAAGGAACTCAGCAGAGCCCAGGCAAATCTTCATGTGGCGGGAAATAAATACAAGGTTGACAATATAAGCCGCGCGCAGGGCGAGACTATAAGTTTTTATTCGCATGGACAGGGGTTTGAGGATTTGTGCAGGGGGCCGCATGTTGCGAGTACCGGCAAAATCGGCAGTTTTAAAATTATGTCCGTGGCAGGGGCTTACTGGCACGGCGATGCGACTCAGAAAATGCTGCAGCGGGTTTACGGCACAAGCTGGAGAGATAAAAAAGAGCTTGACGAATATCTCAATATGCTCGAAGAAGCGAAAAAGCGCGACCATCGCGTTATAGGCAAACAGCTTGATTTATTCAGTTTTCACGAAGAAGGGCCCGGCTTTGCTTTCTTCCACCCAAAGGGAATGGTGATATGGAATGCCGTTACGGAATTCTGGCGGAGCGTTCATAAGAAATATGATTATCAGGAAATCAAAACGCCTATAATTCTCAATCAGGAGCTTTGGAAACTCAGCGGGCATTGGGATAACTATAAAGAGAATATGTATTTTACGGTCGTTGACGAGGTTGGTTATGCGATAAAGCCGATGAACTGTCCCGGCGGATGTTTGGTTTACGCCAATAAACAGCATTCGTATCGTGAGTTTCCGATAAGGAATGCAGAGCTTGGGCTTGTTCACCGGCACGAAGCCAGCGGCGTAATGCACGGGCTTGTCAGAGTTCGGCAGTTTACTCAGGATGACGCTCATATATTCTGCACCGAAGAGCAGATTGAAGACGAGATTGTCGGCGTAATAAATTTGGTCTTTGAAATATACTCGGCGTTTGGTTTCGAG
>JAQTQF010000295.1 GCA_028712345.1 Phycisphaerae bacterium
CAGCAGAATCGATGAGTTGCTGAAACAATCGTCCATTTCAATGCATCCCGATATAAATGTTTACGCCTATTTTTACATAAAAGACCTGCTCTCGGAATGTGGACAGACTTTTTTTAATCACCCGCATATCCAATTTCATTCAAAAAAATACGTCGGAAGCTATATTGAAGACCTGAAGATCAATATGAAAAATTTTGGTATGCTATTGTCGCAGACAGTGGCTAGCAGGTTATTGGGTAATAGAAAATCACGCAAACATCACAAAAGAGAATATGCATACGGAATCAACGTTTTTTCGGATCGCCAATTGAGGAACAATCAACGCGGGCCTGCTTTTCTGATAGATAACAAGCTCATATCGGAAGAGGAAGTCGTTTATTTCCCTTTAGTTCGAATTAAAGGAGACCTGCTCAAGAAATTGGAAGGTACGGGGGGGGCAATTTTCGCCCTGCCGCGGAAAGGTCGTTTTTTTTCGGATTATCCAAGCTGGAAAGGCTTGCTCAGTCACGCCCTAAGGAATTTTTTTCATCGCACCAATGGCGAAATTGCACTGGCCGCCCGCGTTTTATTCAATTACTTAAAATGGCAGCGTGTGATGGATGCCGTTCGTATCAGGCATTTCATCACGCATGGAGATTTCGGCCCAGATCATGTGGGCAGGAATACGGCTCTGCAGCAGGCTGGTGTACAAACCTGGTTTTTTAGCGACTCCATGAATTTCTTTATTAACTGGCTGACTCCTGGCGCGGGTTTCAAGGGGCGTGAACCTATTTGCGCGTATTTGATGTACGACCATTTCGTGACTTGGAACCAGGCTTTGGCTCAGTATCATCACAATGATCATCCAAGCTCTTTTAAAAAAGTACATGTGGTCGGATGCCTGTGGAGCGATCATATTCAAAGAAAAGAGGATGCCCGAAACTGTTCAGACAATTTTTTCCCTAAAAAATACGCCCATTGTTTTATTATTTCATCCTTCGACTCCACATATGTGAAAAACGGATGGGTAAATTATTCCGAGGCAATTAACTTCACAGGAGACCTGCTGCGCCTTGCGGACGATTTGTCGGACATTTATATTGTTTTTAAAGAAAAGAAGAACAGAAATATGCATTATGCACTCGATCCCGTTCTTGGTCCCAAGCTGATTGAACTCTACAACAGAATGGATGCTCACCCCAGGATCACTACTTGCTCAAGGGAGGCCGACACGGAGAAAATAATATCGATTGCCGACCTTGTTGTTTCTTTTCCGTTCACCTCGACGACGTATGAGGCTTTGTCCGCAAATAGACACGCAATCTGGCATGATGCGGAAGGACATCTCCGCGACAGCGTTTATGGCAGATTGGGAAATGTTATGACTCACGGCTACGCGGAACTGAAAGCATTCGTTGAAAAGATGAAGACAAACGATAATCATAACCAACTCCCCGAAGATTCGCCTTTTCTGGACCCATACCGGGACGGTAAGGCCATTGACAGGTTCAGAGAACTGCTGGCAAATTCCTGATGGTTCGTCATGATTAATCTCGCGTCGAAACGGTCACTAAAGTGAAAAAAAACAGAAGAATGCTGATTACGGGAGTGAGCGGTCTGCTTGGGAATAATCTTGCATATTGTCTCAGGGACAAGTTCGAAATTTTAGGGCTTTACCTGGAGCATCCCGTGGCGATCAGCGGCATCCGAACGCTGAGAGCCGATCTCCTTTCGGAGAATTCATTTGAAGACATCATACATGAATTCGCCCCTGATATTTTGATTCATTGCGCGTCCCTGACCAATGTCGATTTCTGTGAAACCAACCGGGACATCACAGATAAGGTTAATGTCATCGGGACAAAAAACATGGTTGAGAGCCTTCGCCACGCGGAAACGAAGCTTGTCTACATATCGACTGATTCCGTCTATGACGGCATCAAAGGAAATTTTGCCGAAACCGATGCTGTAAAACCCCAGAACTACTACGGGGTCAGCAAGTATAAGGGGGAGTTGGAAGTTTTGAAAAGAAACGGCTCCTTGATTATCAGAACCAATATCTTTGGATGGAATATCCAGGAAAAGTTCAGCATCGCGGAATGGATTATGAATGAACTGTCAAACGATAGATCCATAAAGGGTTTTAAAGACGCCTTTTTTTCGTCCATTTATACATTTGATTTGGCAAAAATTCTTCTAGCTGCCGTGGAGCGTAATCTCAGTGGAGTCTTTAACTGTGGAAGCCGGACATCAACTTCGAAGTACGAATTCGCTCTTCAGATCGCTGGCCATTTCAAGCTGAACAAAGACTTGATTCAGCCTATATCCATTGCTGATTTCGATTTCAAGGCAAAGAGGGGAAAAAATTTATCTCTCGACGTGAACCATATGAGAAGAGAGCTGAATGTGGATTTCCCGACGATAAAAGAATCCGTCCAGTCCTTTTTCAGTGACTACGAACAAGGTATACCCCAGAAGATCAAGCACTTGAAGCCTGATATCTGAATCGACGTGCCTCATGATTTTTAAACAGCTCATTGATGAACTCAGAATATGGTTCGAAGCTTTCTTGCGGAATGTTCCCGGCCGCATCGGAATTTACCTGAGGAGAACCTGGTACAAAGTTCGTTTTAGAAATAGTTCTGAATTGATCATTGCAACAGGGTGCGAATTCATTTCTCCGCAAACGATCAGTTTAGGAGAAAGTGTTGTCATTGGCAGAAATTCTTTTTTCTCAGCCGAGGATGGACTGATAGAGGTTGGAGATAATACAGCCTTTAATATGAATGTTCATATCA
>JAQTQF010000296.1 GCA_028712345.1 Phycisphaerae bacterium
CGCTGCGGCTAAGGTCGGCCCGCAGCTTCCGATCGTAGAGAAAGTAACGGCGGAGGATTTCATCGAAAATGCCTTGCGCTTAGGGGCAGGAGGGGCAGAAATGACGGCGTTTACAGGAGAACGCCGGCAGGTACTCGTGGTTGATAGTCGTAAAAATTACCAGAGCCAACAATGACCAAACAACTTTGTTTGTTTTTATTTCGACTCGCTATAATTTTTTCGTTACTTCACGCCTTCTGTAGCCTGAGCTTCCATGGCCTTTGACCCCTGGAGCTTTTGCGGTCTGGCAGCTTTTCCTTTAGTTGATTCAAGTGGGTCAATCGGCATAGCAACTCGTCCCTTATTAGACTCCAATGGATCAGGCGGTCTTGCTGTTTTCATTCTCTGAGATTCAAGCCGGTCATTCGGCAGTGCGGCTGCTCCACGCGGATCAATGGGCTGGACTCCACTGCCCTTGGTTCCGGTTTCGACCCCTAAAGATCTGCCGGCCCCGGTTAGCGTCGTGCGCTCCATAGGATTAGGCTTATCCAAATCCTGCAATTTCCTTTTTCCCGGATCATTGGAGCCTCCGTCGGATGCCTGATCTTTTTTGCTTGTCACATTCGGCGTTTCTTTGATTCCCTGCATCTTTTTATTTAAAACATCCTTGGCTGAAACCCCGCCTTTAAGATTCCGGCCCTGCGCTGCTCGACTATCTGCTTTTTTTATCTGCATAGGCGCTTGCGCCAAACTTTTGCCTTCTTGCGCAAAGCCGGTTAAACATAAAATACCGATAAAAATAATGACCGATATTAACGCAAAACCACTTTTGGCCGACTTTTCCATACTCCCCCGTTCATTATATGCGCCAGTTGCAAGGTCAATGCCTCTTCCGTCATCTCCAATTCTTCATTATTGATGAGAACTTCCTTTTTCGTGGCCGAAGTATAGGGTGGCTGTTTTGGTTTGTCAATGTATATATCGATCGCGAATTGAATCGAAAACCTGTGGCTGGCGATGCGATTTGGTAAGGAAGGTGGATCGGAGGCCGCACTTTTGAGAAATGAGCAGCATTTATTTCCGTCCGTAATCTTGCATTCTCATCGAGGGCGGCGTGTTGTTAGCAGGAAGCATTTCACAGAAATGGATATTGTCTGGACTTTTCGCTGTCAATATTTCCGTTTCACATACCTACTGTTCAGGAGTAGATAGTTTTTAAAATTGAGGATTATCATTCGAAAGGTGCAACCTCTAGCATCTCTGGAACTCAAAGTCGTCTGGTAAATATGATTGTTAGGCAGTATCCTTGCAACTCTAAGATATAAGACTCCACATCAAACAGCTCATATAACAGAGCCTTCAGGAAACCTTTGGATTGTCATATGTGACTTTATCTATTCCTTAATAGATTTTCAACCCTGGCATGGTTGCCTGCAAATCCTGCTTGCCTTGCTGTGATATCTTTGTGCCTACGATATCAACTCTCTGGAGGTTTTTGAGTTTCTTCAAATGAGGTATGCTCGCATCCGTAATTTTTGTACCAACCAGCGCAAGGCTCTTTAAATTGGTAAATGTTCCGATCATTTCCATGTCGGCATCGCCTATATTAGTCTGGTTCAGGCCGAGGATAGATAAGTTTTTGCCCTGCAAGTATTTTAGTCCTTTGCCTGTTATTTTGGTGCCGTGAAGAGAGATTGTCTCAAGAGAATTCAGATTTTGTAAATAAGACATACCGGCGTCGGTTATATTTGTTATTGAAATGCTAAGATTTTTAAGATGGGTGAGTCCTGCAACATTTGACAGACCTGAATCATTTGTCCATCTGGGAAGAGCGAGTTCTTCAAGTTTTGTCATCACCTTTATGTGTCGAAGATTTTCATTGCTGATAAGCTGTTGGGTACTTACACCGTTAAAAGAACCGTACATCTGAAGCCTGAGCCATTTCATTTCAGGTATCTGCTCAAGAGTTTTAACATAATTTATGGAGGCAAGCCACGTCTGCGCTTCCTGTAAAGATTTGACTTTTGCGTCTTCAGTAGCTACCGCCTTTTTTTGTGTTGTCCTGTCAGGCAATCGTGGGGGGCGGTTCTTTGATGGAAGCTGCAGTTCTGATGCAAAAGAGACATTAAACAAAATTGCCACAGCAATTACTGCTATTAATGTACGCATTGAAAACCTCCTTATCTATCTAAAAAATGTTGAAATCACTCATGCCGAATTGCCATTCATCTTAAAACGAATCCAACCTCATTACTCCTTTTTCTGTGGTATTTGCTTCACTGCATCCTCCTGCATTTTCTTTGCCGCATCTTGGATATCTTTTGCCGCCTTCTCCATATCCTGAGTCGCCTTTTACGATAGTCCAGGTAAATATCCGGTTGGTGTGGGATAGGAAATGAATGCACGCGGTATCCAGCTAATTATAATAAAGATGATTATGGCCACAATGACCACCGCCGCCGTATATAAGGGTGCTTTTTCCTGAGGAATTTTCATGAGCACAGGAATTCCCACGTAAAGAAGATATATGCTGTATAAGCCAAGAATCGATAGAATACCAAGTGCAGGAATTATGACAAAAATCCCTGCCAACCACCCGGCGGTGTAGGAGTATGCAGCGAGCTTGAGAGCTTGGCTCATGTTCTTCTCTCCAGAAAAAGTGGGAGCCAGATAGTCGATGATCAAGGCCAGTATATACACTCCAATAAGGCCTAGGACATAATACACTGCTGCAGAAGCGATAGCGGTTGTAAAGGGGACACGGAATGTTCCTGCAATAGGGCTACTGATGCCAACGA
>JAQTQF010000037.1 GCA_028712345.1 Phycisphaerae bacterium
GACAAGCTGAGACAAAATCCATTTCGGGAAATCTGCACCGGCTTTAATGCTTAAAGGCGCTCCTCCGCCAAAGCGAGGATTTATTTCTATAAATTTCATCTTTTTATCTTTTGTTAAAATCAACTGAACCGTAATAACTCCCGGCCCCGCCCCCATATTCTTTACAAGTTCTGCCGTTCTGCGCATAATAGGAGAATGTTTAATCACCTTACCTTTGCTGACTTCGCCGGCTCTTGTTTCAATCCGTTTTCTCGGCACTACACATTTTACATCAAGATTAAAATCAACAAAACAATCACAGGTAAATTCATCCCCGGCGATAAATTCCTGAACAATGCAGTTGGGAATTCTTTTGCAATAAAAAATTAGCTCGCCGCGGTTTTTCACCATGGCAGTTCCCCTGCTCGCATGTCCATCCCATGGTTTCAGAAAGCAGGGATACTTGAGATGTTTTTTGGCAAGAGCCTGTTTTGCGGTATAAGTCAATGGCGTATCAAAACCATTTTTGGTTAGAAATTTGAATGCTTGCCGTTTGTCCTGACAAATATTAACAGTCTCTGGCGGTGAAACTAAAACGGTACAGCCGACTGCGGCAAATTTGGCCTTACTTGCGGCAAGAATTTTTAAATCGAGGTCAACTGTCGGAACAAGAAGTTTGACTTCATTCTGCTTTACAATATCTAAAAGCTGCTTGATATATTTCTGATGATTTACCGGCTTTACGACAAATTTTCTGTCACAAAGCTGCAGAGCGGAACTGAGCTCTGTCTTGTCTGTTCCTAAAAAACGGCAGTTGAGCTTAAGCTGCCCGGCTGCCCTTCTGAAATCATTTAACAGTGATACCCGTCTGCCGATGCAGGTAAACAGAATATTAAAATTCTTGCAATTACTGCTTTTGTGGATTAACATAATTCATAGCACCAGAAAAGGTTTAGAAGTAAAATCTTAGCTTGTTATAGGACTTTTGTCCAGATAATTGTAACACTATCAGCATACTTACTTTTCGGCTGTTTTGACAGGGGTTTTAAGTGATAAATTGCATAGTTTTTGATATGGACGATACCCTCTACGACGAGCAGGACTACTATAAAAGTGGTTTTGCGACGGTAAGCCGAATTATAGCGAAGGATTTCGAATTGGCCGACAGAAAGGTTTTTGATTGTCTGTGGCAGATATTTAACTGCGGCAATCGTACCAATACATTTGATGCCGCCGCCGAAAAACTTGGCGTTGTCTTAGATGCCGGCTATATACAAAAACTTGTCGGCATATTCCGTAGCCATCAGCCCGATATAAATCTTCCTTCCGATAGCAAAGCGGTTCTTGAGAATTTAAAAGGCCGATATAAACTCGGACTAATTACAGATGGCTATCTGCCCGCTCAACAGCTCAAGGTGAAAGCCCTTGGCATCGAGAAGTATTTTGATTCAATTATATATACCGAAACGCTTGGCAGAGAAAACTGGAAACCGGCGCCAGCAGGTTTTAAAAAATTACTCACGGAACTCGATCTCCCTGCCGACCAGTGCGTTTATATTGGCGATAATCTTGAAAAAGATTTTCTGTCGCCTAACCAGATGGGTTTCAAGACAATAAGAGTCATTCGTAAAGGACGGATTCACTTTGGCCCGGCGCCATCCGCGCAAGCCGGGCCGAGCTACGAAGTTAGTTCTATTACTGAAGTCATTAATTTATTAAGGGAAATTGATGCCGTATAGAATTATAAAAAGATTGCTGGATATTATAGTTTCCTTATCGGCTTGCCTTATATTGCTGCCGGTATATGTAATAATTGTTATAGTGGTAAAACTTGGCAGCAAGGGGCCGGCTGTTTTTGCTCAAACCAGAGCCGGCAAGGACGGCAAACCGTTTACGCTTTATAAATTTCGTACAATGAAAACAGAAGTTGACCCGTTCGGTGCAAGTCCGAAATCAGGAGATGACCCGCGACTGACTAAAACAGGTGTTTTTCTCCGTAAAACTTCGCTTGATGAACTTCCGCAGTTTTTTAACATACTAAAAGGCGATATGAGTCTTGTAGGCCCCAGGCCTTTGTATCTGGAGCAGATGGCCGAGTGGAACGATACGCAGAAAAAAAGACTGCTCGTCAAGCCCGGCCTTACAGGTCTTGCGCAAATTAGCGGCAGAGGGGAGCTGACCAGAGAAGACAAACTTGCTTTTGATGTCGAGTATGTAGAAAAAAAGTCCCTGTCTGTAGATTTGAAGATTATTTTTTTAACGGTTTTTCAGGTCTTTGCCGGTAAAAGTATTTATGAAAAAAGATATTCACGCGATGATGAGACCAGAAGAGGAAAATATTTAGAATAGTTATAATATGGGAAGCAAGAGGTTGTAGGTATGGAATATGTAACAGATGTAAAAAAACTTGGAAAATTAAGAGGGGGCGAACTTTCGGAAGTTGAAAAGACTGCCGCTAAATATCCGTTTTATGCCAATGAGTATTATTTGTCCCTCATAAACTGGCGGGACCCGAATGATCCCATCAGGCAGATAGTAATTCCTCATCCCAGGGAGCTTGAAGAATGGGGCAGACTTGACCCGTCGGATGAAGAGAAATATACTATTATGTCGGGGCTTGAGCATAAATATAATACTACCGCACTTTTGCTTGTCAGTAAAAAATGTGCTGGAATTTGCAGGTATTGTTTCAGGAAAAGAGTTTTTCTTGGTTCCCAGCAGCATTGTATAGAAGATTTACCTGCTGCGATGGATTATATATCCGCCCACAAGGAAATAACGAATGTTCTGCTTACAGGCGGTGATCCGCTTACCCTCCCAACCGAACGGCTTGAAAAAATAATAAGCGCAATCCGCAGGATTGAGCATGTTCATATAATCCGCATCGGTACCCGTATGCCCGTCTATAATCCTTACAGGATAACCGAAGATACCGGGCTGCTCAAAATGCTTGAAAAATATACTACGGCTCGCAAAAAAATATATGTGATGACGCATTTTATCCATCCGAAGGAACTGACGGATATTGCAGTGACGGCCTGTCACCTTATCCAAAAAACAGGCGTAAGGATGACGAATCAGTTGCCTTTGATAAAGGGCATAAATGATGATTGCCAGGTCCTTTCAGAGCTGCTGGCCAAACTCTCGTTTTGCGGTGTTATTCCTTACTATATTTTTCAGTGCAGGCCTGCCAGCGGCAACAAGGCATACACTGTTCCGATTGAAACAGGATATGATATCATTGAATGCGCGAAATCCAAAGTTTCCGGCCTTGCAAAACGAGCTCGATTTGTTATGTCGCATTCAAGCGGTAAAATAGAGATAATCGGCAAAACGGATACTCAGGTTTTTATGAAATATCACAGAGCAGCAAACGATGCCGATAGCGGAAAATTTATAATATTCAAGAGCAACCCCCAGGCCTGCTGGTTTGACGATTATAGTGAGGTTCTTGCCGACTATCCGTTAGATAAGCCTTACAGAGGCTACGGTCCTGAGTAATGACAAGATTTTTTTCGATATCGCTCGTAATACTGTTTGCTGGCTGCTGTTTTGCTCTTGAGCCTTCACAAATTCTGATAATCGCTAATTCAGATGTAAATGAATCGGTTTTGCTTGCCGACTATTACAGCAAATCCAGAGCCGTTCCTGCCGAAAATATTCTAAAAATTCCGCTGGGCTCGAACCTATCAGAACAAATGAGCCGCAAACAATACGATAAAGTTCTTGCCCCGGCTGTAAGAAAGGAACTTACCGAAAAACACCTCTCAAACCCCATAAAATGTCTTTTAACACTCTATGGCGTGCCGATAAAAATTGCCTCTGCCGGCCCGCTGAAAAATTCAGAACAAATGCTTCCAAAACTAACGGAGCTGCTTGATACAAAGGACAAGGAATTTAAGGCTGCTTTAGAAAAACTATCTCAGCTCGGTATGAAGGAAATGGCGACTCAGGATTCTGCACCTCCGAAATCTTTTGAGGATATTCTGAAAAATCTTTCTGATGATACGAAGCAAGCCCTTAAAAGAATCGAATATATCGAGCAGCAGGACGAAAGAGAATCGCAGTATCGCCGGTGGATTGGGCTGCTGAAACTTATCTATGGCCCGGCCTATGCCGCCAAAAAAGCGCAGCAGTATCCACGGATTTCATTTAAGCTTTCCCGCGAAGAAGAAGACCAGTTGCGTAAAAACAGCCTTATCCTGAAAATGGCCGAGAATCAAAACTGGAACATTGAGAAAAAACTTGATGCGAATTTTTACCAGACCCTTGAATCTGCCGTCGGCTTTGTCGGTTGTTTATCAAATCTTAAGGCAGATATAGGCAGATGCAGGGGAGATGAAACCGCCGCTTCAGTTGACAGCGAACTTTCAATGGTTTTATATGGAGATTATGACCTTTACAAGTGGCAGAAAAACGATTTGCAGAATATGCCTTTATGGATGCCGTCAAAAACTTTAATGGTTTCAAGGCTTGACGGCTCTTCGATGAAAATCGCCGCTGCTCTGATTGACAAGGCAATAGAAACCGAGAAAAAAGGCCTTTGGGGTAAGGCTTACATTGACACACGAGGCCTGATTGTTACCGGAAAGCCGTTGCCGTATTCATTTGAGTATTATGATCTTTCGCTGCTGAATCTTGCCGAGATGTTTGGGCAAAAAACCTCGATGGATGTCGTAGTAGAAAAAACCGGTTCACTTTTTGCGCCGGCCTCTTGTCCGCAAACCGCTCTTTACTGTGGCTGGTACAGCGTAAAAAAATATATCGATGCTTTTGACTTTGTTCCCGGAGCGGTAGGATTTCACATCGCGAGTTTTGAGGCAATGGACTTACGCAACTCCAGCAGTTCAAATTGGTGCCCCGCGATGCTTGCCCGCGGCATCACCGCCACATTAGGCCCGGTCAATGAGCCTTACCTGCATTCATTCCCGGAGCCGGACAAATTTTTTGCTGAATTGCTCGACGGCAAAACACTTGTCGAAGCGTTTTTCAGGACAAATCCGTTTAATTCATGGCAGATGATTCTCGTCGGCGACCCTCTTTATATGCTCAACATAAAATAGTCCCATAATAAGAGTCAATATCACCGCACCGCCGGCAGCTAAAATCGCCGGTGTTCCAAAAGGCTTATTTGTCAAAACCGCATTGAGCTTTACGATTAAAATGCTTCCCATTGGCGGCAGTAAAAAGATTGGCAGCAATCTAACCTGTTTGAGTTTTAATCCCCATACTGCGGACAGGTAAATAATCCATATAATAGTAACCGCCGCAAATCCTGCCAGATAGGCCCCGGCCTCAAATATCGAATTTTGAGGTATAAGATTTGACATTACAAGTGAAGGAATAAAAACCGGGCATACTGTAACCGGTATCATTACCGCGTGTCGGCTTGGCAGGACTGTAACAAAAAACATGGCCGCAGCTGCACCGAGAACATCAGCCGTAAAATCTTCCAAAGTTGCCGAGCGGTTCACAAATTGCTGCAAAAACTCGTCAGCAATGCCATAAACCAGAATAATTGTCGTTAGCAGCCATGGCCGCAGCGTTCGCCAATCGGCCTTTTTCTCAAAACTTGTCCCAAACCACATCAGAAAAGCAAGCACCATATAGGCGACGAAATGCATAGCTTTGTCACTGACTTCCATTTTTCCTACCCAAATCGGCACTGGAATATGTGTGGCAACAAGTAGGCTCAGCCAGTAAAATACCAAGATGTATAGAAACAGTTTTTGTGCTCTGATTCTCTGCATAACAGTATCCTATATTAAAGGTTGTCCTTATACCATATTTGATTATTATAAACGAGTTAATTTTTAGGAGAAGTATATGTTTGAATCGTTTATCAGTGAGCTTTCCGCTGAGCCGCTCTGGACGAGCGTAGGCCTTGCCGGTCAATTTGCTTTTGGCGGCAGATTTATCATTCAGTGGCTTGTCAGCGAGTACAAAAAAAAATCTCATGTCCCTGTAGTCTTTTGGTATTTATCTTTGGTTGGCAGCGTTATCTTGCTCGCCTATAGCATTCACAGAAACGAGCCTATTTTCATACTTGGTTTTTCGCTAAATATCGTTATTTACATTCGCAATCTGCATCTTCTGAAAAAGCACAAACGGACAGGTGAGACGGGTGTTTTAGAAAAAGATGAGGACTGATTCCCGAAAGGATACTGAAATGAAAAAAGCTGTAACAATTTTTGCCATATCGTTTTGTTGCTTGGTGTTTCTTTTTTCTAATAACGCCTGCGCCGCACCCGCCATAGAGACTATCAAGTTTCCTGAGCCGAAGTTGAACGGTTCGTTTTCTATTGAGCAGGTAATCGCCGCACGCAGAAGCATCCGCGAATTTACCGAAGAACAATTGAAAATCAATCAGCTTGGCCAGCTGTGCTTTGCTGCTGACGGAATTACCGACAAAGAAAAAAATCTCCGTTCCGCTCCATCTGCCGGCGCAATATACCCGATGCGGATAGATGTGGTTCTGCCTGACGGACTCTATTCGTATGACCCTGATAACCATAGTCTAACTAAAGAACTTGGTATGGATATAAGGCCAATGCTTTATATTGCTTCTTTTAGACAGCAGGTTGTTCAGAAAGCTCCTTGCATTTTTATAATCAGCGGCTCGGCAAGAAGAATAGAAGTAAAATATCGCGGCAAAGGTGAACGGTTTATATTACTTGAGGCCGGTCACATTGCGCAGAACATTCATCTCCAGGCCATAGCCGAAGGACTTGGCTCGGTTCCCGTAGGAGGTTTTGACTCAAAATCCGTTGCCAGAATCTGCAAATTCGCCGAAGAGTTTGAGCCTTTATATCTGATTTGTCTCGGTACGCCGATAGAAAAACCTTCTCTTGCTCCGGCAATTCCAGCAAATCCGTTACCGGCGCCTCCGGTTGCCCAGCCGGTCGATATCAGAACCAAAAAGATTGTGATTATTATTCCGCCTCTGCGATTTAACGATATGGGATTTTTCGGGGTTCAGGAAGCCTGCCAAATATCCGGCGTACAGTCTGATATTGCAAGCTCAATCAAAGGCGAAATAAAAAGCCAGGAAAGAAATACTGTTAGCGCAACAAAACTTATCAAAGATATAAATGTCGATGATTATGATGCTTTTGTTTTTGTTGGCGGGCCTGGCGTAAGAGACTATTTTAAAGATCGAAGTGTCTTGAGACTTGTCCAACTGGCCAATAAGAAGGAAAAAATTCTTGCCGCCATCTACAATGCTCCAGGCATATTTGCCGCTGCCGATGTCGTAAGGGGCAAGACGGTTGCCAGTTTTGTTTCCGAACGAAGAAATCTTGTTTCCGCCGGCGCCGACTGGAAAAACTCCGACCTGGAAATTTCCGATAATATAATCACCGCCAACAATCCGGAAGCAGCAAGAAGGTTTGGTGCTGCTATTTTAAATACATTGAGAATGCGGGCAAAATAGTATTTATTCTGTTGCGGCAAAAACATCAAACTCCGGGCCGTACTGTCGGAAATAAAACAGCGAATAGAGCCTGTAAAAACTCGAAAACGGCAGAAGTATTACCGCACCGAGGTAAGGTATGACTATTAGAGTACTTGCACAGCAGAAACAACAGCCGATACAAATAATCAGCAGCACTATCAGCCCAATGCAGCATATTATCAGCATTTTAAACAGCAAATATATTGTCATTTTCCAGATGTTATTCCAGAGTATAGGCCAAAGTTTTCGCCATGCCGTCCAGATACCAGTTTTGTGAATGTACATTATCGGCACGACAAAATCGATTGTGAGCAGCTTGACCGTGCCGAAAAAAGAAGAAACGGCAAAGGCTGCCAAAAGCATAATCGCCAGCATAAGCGCCGCGACAATTGGCTCGGTATTCTGCTCCTTCAAAATAGAAATACAATAGACGGCAAAAATACTTAGAGGCACAACAATAACCATTGCCGCCGCTACGGCCAGCAGTCTGAATCCGAAAAGACCGTTGCCCCGATGTTTGAATTTACCCCACGGCTCTTTGATATAAGCTTTATTTTGCACAAGACAGTCGAGAAACATAAACTGTCCCCTGCTGCTGAGCCACATAATAAGAATCCAGACAGTAGCGAGCAAAATAGCAACAGCTGCCGCTGTCGCAATGATAAGCGCAGTATGCTCGTGCCATAAATTCATCAGTTCCGGAGGTATCTGTGAATTATCGGTCTTACCGGCGTCATTGAATTTGAAAATCAGCCCTCCGCCGAAAGTTTCCCTGCAAAACTCCGCTAAAAATGCGCAAAAGCCGATGATAAACCACTTGCCGAGGTCAAAAGGCCGAAACAATATCAGTTTTGTTCTTTCAATAGCTTCGTTAACCGGCTTGACGGCGCTTATTTGTTTATTTAATGCGTCCATAAAACCATCTCCTCGGGATAATGACTGTTACCATTTTTTTCTTATCGCAATCCCGGCAGCGACAAGCTCGTCTTTTATCTGTTTTATTGTAAACCTGCCGGTATGAATCATACTGGCGATGATTGCCGCGTCGGCCTTTCCATCGTTAAAGACATCAATCAGATGCCCGCAGGTCCCGCCGCCGCCGCTTGCTACTACCGGAATACCGACATTTTCAGCAATCATTCTTGTAAGATTGATTTCGAAGCCCCTCTGTGTGCCATCCGTGTCAACGCTATTTACCACGATTTCGCCGACGCCGAGCCCTTCGGCACGCCTGGCCCACTCTAAAGCATCCATTCCTGTTCTCGTCCGAAAGCCCTGTGTGGTAATCTCGTAGCCGCTTGGGAATTTTTGTTTATCGTCGGCTTTTACAGGGTCCATTCCCAAAACGATGCATTGTGAGCCGAATAGCCTTGCTCCCTCGGCAATAATATTCGGATTGCTCACCGCCAGAGAATTTACACTCACTTTTTCCGCCCCGGCCAGAAGCACCTGTCGCATATCCTCGATATTTTTAATCCCGCCCCCGACCGCAAAAGGAATATGCACCGCCTTTGCGACATCGCGAACCATATCTATATCTATACCCCGCCCCTCAGCCGATGCGGTAATGTCGTAAAAAACCAGTTCATCGCATCCGCCGTCGCTGTAAGAGACCGCCATTTCAATCGGGTCGCCAAGGTCTATGTTATTCTGAAATCTAACGCCTTTGGTTACCTTGCGATCTCTGACATCCAAACACGGTATTATTCTTTTCGTCAGCATATTTTATTTTTATCTCTGTAATTCTGCCCGCCGCCTCGAAGCCTTTGGCGAAGACAGGCGGCTAATTATTTTCCCTTTTTATTTCTCTGTAGCTATTGCCGTTCCAAAAAAGTTTGTTCAACATTTTGTCATTCCGTATCCTTCGGCCTTACTCAGGGCAGGCTCGATAAGGAATCCAGTTTTTAAGTCTGGATTCCCGCTTTCGCGGGAATGACAAATCTAAAGGTTTATTTTTTGAAACAGCGTTATTTTCCGTTCCATCTGCTGAAGTTTTCAAGAAGTTTCAAACCGATTCTGCCCGACCTTTCCGGGTGAAACTGTGTCGCGATAAGATTTCCTTTTCCCGCGACGCTGGAAAAAACCGTATCCGCATATTCGGTCTGTCCGATTATATATTTTTTCTCCGAACAGCTCGGATAAAAACTGTGTACGAAATAAAATTCGCTATTGTCCTGGATACCGTCAAAAATCGGATGCGATTTTATTATTTTTACCGTGTTCCAGCCCATCTGCGGAATTTTACAGAATTTATCACTGGTTTTAAACTTTTTCACTCCCCCCGGCAGAATCCCCGTACATTCTGTTCCGCCGTTTTCCTCGCTGCTTTCAAATAGAAGCTGCATACCGATGCAAATTCCGAAAAAAGGCACGCCGTCGGCGATTACCTTTTTTATCGCGTCGAGGATATTGAGGGATTTGAGATTTTCCATCGCCGATTTTGCCGCTCCGACTCCGGGAAAAACTATTTTTTCAGCGTAAAGTATCTCATCTGCCCTGTCGGTAATTTTTACCTTCAGGCCTATACTCTCGAATGCCAGCTTAACACTGGTCAAATTACCCGCTTTGTAATCTATTATGGTTATCATTTTTCTCCGCCAAGGACCTCTGCGATATTGAGGCCGTGGTCTTTTATTCGCCGGTAGGAGTTCAGAATATCGGTGTAGAAAATACTTTTCAGCGGAGAGGCATCGCCTTTCTCGACTCTTGCGATATGTTCTGCGCGATATTTCTTCATAAGGCCGGTGATATATCTTGCCTTTATTTCTGCGTCCTTGAGAATATGGTTATCTTCCTGCTTTACCGCATTATTAATCATTATAATGAAATCGGTAACTTTGTCATGCAAATCTGAAACAGCCGTTATACCTTCTTCGGTTATTGGCTGGTTGGCGCTGCGAAGCTTGAGATTGAGCTTAAGAATATTCGTAATGTAATCGCTTACCGATTCATATTCATCCGCCATTCGCAGCTGCCGTCTTCCTCTCTCTTCGGCATCATGCGGAATTGTACCGGTCATTATATGACTGACGAATTCGACAATTTCTTTCTGAATGACATCGATATCCATTTCCTGCTGGAACAATTTCTCTTGTTTTTCTCTTGGAGAAGTATTATCGAGAAATATCTCCTTCAGCCTTCCCATCATTTCAATGACAACCGTTCCCAGCCGGTGGATTTCTTTCTGTGACTGTTCAATGGCGATTGCCGGTGCATCGAACAGTCTGACATCCAAAGCCGTAAGTTTGGGTCTTTCCGGTATCTTTTTATCCGGCACAAGCTTATTAAGAAGTGCCGCAAGCTGTTTTACGAACGGCAGGAACACAATAACATTCAGCACATTAAAACATGTGTGAGATATGGCGATAGCCTCCATAATATTAGGGAATGTGGTTTTGCCGTCGGTAATTGTAGATGCCGAGACTGCACGGCCGGTCTGCCAGAAAATAAAAGACTCTATCACTTTCGTGTAGAACCCG
>JAQTQF010000297.1 GCA_028712345.1 Phycisphaerae bacterium
ACGAAAGCAGTGCCTTTCCGCACGGCACACGGGATTGTCGGTGCGCTTGTTGCTGAATGTGAAAAGCAGGGCAAAACACTTGCTCAAGTCGGCATTGATGAGTTTAAAGAACACTGCGAAGTTATTGCGGACGATGTTTATCAGCGTTTAGGCGCCAAAAATGTCGCGGAGTCGTATGTATCTGCGGCGGCGGGAAGTCCGGCGCAAATGGGAGAGCAGATAAATTACTGGAAGAAACAGCTTGGCGAGCGATGAGCGCGACAGAGACCGAACTTGTTAAATATTTTGCGGCCAAGGGCGGGCTTTCGGCTGCGAGGTTTCCTATCGGCATCGGCGATGATATGGCGCAGGTGAAATTGCCGGGGGGCGGGTCGGTGTTAATCACAACGGATATGCTTCTCGACGGGACACATTTCGATACGAAAAAAGCAAGTCCTGAGCAAATCGGATATAAAGCGATGGCGACGAGTTTGAGTGATTGCGCGGCGATGGCGACGATACCGCTTGCGGCGGTTGTGGCCGTTGCGCTGCCGAGAAATTTCGGCGAGGGAAAACTTAAAAGGCTGCATAAGGGGATACTTAAAACGGCGAAAAAATATAACTGTCCGCTAATCGGCGGGGATATGACGAGCTGGTCGAAGTCTTTGGCGATCAATGTCGCGATGCTGAGCATAGTCGGGGCGACAAAACCCGTGAAAAGAAGCACGGCGAAGGTCGGGGATGTAATTTGCGTTACGGGCTCTCTGGGCGGGGCGATTGTAAAGAGACATTTCGAATTTATTCCTCGCATCAAGGAGTCGCTTGTAATTGCCAAGGCAGGAGCCAGCGCGATGATTGATATAAGCGACGGTCTGAGTACGGATTTGAATCATATATGCAGGCTGAGCAAAAAAGGGGCGATTGTTGAGGCGGCGAGGATTCCGGTTTCAAGAGAGGCTAAAAAGTTTGCAGAGCCGCTGAAAAGTGCACTTAATGACGGTGAAGATTTTGAATTGCTGTTTACGATATCGCAAAAGAATTTTGAGTATTTGAAAAAACATTGGCGATTCAACGGCAAACTTACGGCTATCGGAAAAATCACAAAGAGCGGGGCTGTTAAAATAAAAATGCCGGGTAATAGGATTGCCGATTTGCTGCCATGCGGGTTCGACCATTTGAGAAAAACAAAATGAGCAATACAGAGGTTATTTCAGACTCGGTTCAAAGGACTTTAGAAATCGGCAGGAAGATAGGCGCACTATTAGAACCTGGGAAAGTGGTTTGTCTTGTCGGTCCGCTGGGCAGTGGCAAGACAACTCTTATAAAAGGTATAGCGGCGGGGGCCGGAGCGGACAGAGCTGCAAGGGTCAATAGTCCGACTTTTGTAATGGTCAACGAATACCAGGGCAGATTTAATATCTTTCATATTGATGCGTATCGAGTGAATTCAATCGCCGAGTTCGAGGCTTTGGGTTTTTCGGACTTTGTCGGGCCGGAGTCGGTTGTTCTTATAGAATGGGCCGATAAAGTTGTTTCGGCGCTAACAGAGCTTGACCGCATAAACATTGAAATGCGGCATAACGGTACCGAGAGCAGGATAATCAGCGTTGACGGCCTAAAAAACGCACTATTGCTTTCCTAAGCAAAAAAACTACTCTTAGTTTTGCACTTCATTATTTATTTCTTATGTTTTCACTGTAGCCGGATTTATTCCGGTGTTGGTGTATTGGCTTTTTTAATAAAAGTAAAAATGTTTTTTATAGGTCGTTGGGATTGTTTGCCGCGGCCAAAGGAGGGGTTATAAGACAGGAAAGTTAAGAGTAGTAAGTGGTTAACCGATAACAGTAGGCAGAGATTGGTCGGAATGGTAATTAAAAAGAAAATAGAAATTTCCTTAAATAAGGAGTAAAAAGATGAAAAAAAGAAGTGGTTTTACATTGGTAGAAATTTTGATCGTCGTGGTTATTCTTGGTATCCTTGCTGCGATAGTTATACCGCAGTTCAGTGATGCAAGCACAGAGGCCAAGACATCGAGTCTTTTGAGCAATCTGCAGACGGTTCGTTCGCAGATACAGCTCTACAAGATTCAGCACACAGATGCGCTGCCTGGCGCGGGAGGGGCATCATTTGCCGCTGCTTTAACCGGTCAGACGGATGTTGCAGGAGCAGTGGGCACTGATTATGGTCCCTATCTCCAGGCAATACCGAAGAACCCGTTCAATGATCTTAGTACGGTAACTGAAGGTACCACCAATCCAACGGAAGCCGGTACCACTGGCTGGTTCTTCAACACGAGTACAGGTGAGTTCCTCGCGGTTGACAGTGTCGCTCATCTTGCTATGTAATCTAAATCTGACGGAGAAACTCCGATAGAATCGGAGAAAAGATACAGGCTGGTCGGTCTCGTGGGGGACAGGCCAGCCATTTTTTTTATAATAGAAACGCAGTTATCAGCTATCGGTTATCAGTGAAGAAATTTATAAAAAACAGTGGATTTACACTTGTAGAAGCCCTGATGGCGCTGGTGATTCTTTCAATAGCGGCAGCCGGGCTGCTTCTTCCGTTTGCTTCGAGCGCAGAGGTTCAGCGGCAGGGCTGCAACGAAACACTTGCGGCTAAACTTGCCAGCGACCTTACCGAGCAAATTATCGCAACGGATTTCGACTAGATAGTCCCTGTTTACGGCAGTTATTCCGAATCGCAGGGGCAGGTAAAAAACGCGGCCGGCGTGGTTTTTACCGATACGATGTATGCCAATTTCAGCAGGACGGCTTCCTG
>JAQTQF010000298.1 GCA_028712345.1 Phycisphaerae bacterium
TCTTTTTTCATTTCTTTGGCCTTAATAAATCAAAGCACAGCATTATATCGGCTTTTTTGGGGTTTGCAAGAAATTTATTTAGCAGATAAACTCAAAAAAGACCCCTGTTTTTCATGAGTTTTTGCATATATTTTTTCGCCTGCCGGGCAATTTTTACCGCATTTTTGGCCTCAAAAAGCGATATTGGCTCATAACCGCCGGGGTACCGGGTTATAGTGGCATACTCCGTAAGCAGCCTTCGCTGTTCAACCGTTAGTGGAAATTTTATGCTCTTCGGCAGAAGAGAAACAAGAACCTCAATATCATGCGTACGCGGAAATTCAACTTGCAGGATAACTAAAAACGCTTTTAGGTATTTTTCAACGCATTGCTGTGCGTGAAAACAAACAGTATCCGTTGGGCATTTTGCACCCAATTTAACCGTATGAGCGGCGTTTTTCAGGTCATTTTCGGCTTTAATAACCCACTCGCCGGCAACAATCGCTGTTTTATCTCGTTCGGGCATAAAGAACTTTTCCTTCACGCACGGCAGGCCACTCTATCGTCCCCATAACATCTTTGCGCCAGTTAAATTCCTGCGGCGTTACGACAATTAAATCTTTGGCAATGGCAATATCATGAAGCGCAACGCCAATTTCAACGGCCTTTCGACGAACCGAACCTTTCACAGGCATCACGATAAGCAGGTCAATATCGCTATTCGGCCCGGCAGTCCCTCTGGCATAAGAACCAAAAAGAATAATCCGTTCGGGTGAAAATTGACTTACAACTCGCCGGACTATTCTTCTTATTTGGCTGCTGTTTTTTTTAGGCAATAATTTTGTGCCTTTGGGCATCATTTTTCCTTTTAAGCGATTGAGAATTATCATTATCTTAAAATAACAGCAGCCGCTTGTCAAAACCTTCTTTTTGGCTTATACTTACGACAAATATCTTGAAAGGGAGCAAATGATGCCAAAACTAATAATCGTCGGTGCGGCAGGCAGAATGGGACGGAGAATTACCGCCCTTGCCGGCCAATCCAAACAATTTGACATAATCGGGCTAATTGAGGATAAAAACAATCCTGAAATCGGTAAAGATTTGGAGCAGACCGGCGTAAAAATCGGCTCTGAATTTCCTGCCGGGGCTAATGTAGTTGTGGATTTTTCCCTGCCGGCGGCATTCAACAATTCGTTGGATTATTGTTTGAAAAACAAGGCCGCCCTTGTTTGCGGAATAACTGGTCTGTCCGATGAGCAGATTAAAGCAATCGAAGCAGCGGCAAAGACAATTCCAGTCATTCAGGCAACCAATATGAGCGTCGGAATGAATCTGCTTTTTGAAATTGTCGGCATGGTCGCTGAAAAACTTGGGCCGGAATACGATATCGAAATAGTCGAGGCCCATCACCGCTTCAAAAAAGATGCGCCGAGCGGCTCGGCAATGACGCTTGGGCGGAAAATAGCCGAGCAGACAAAAAGAGATTTCCCCGCTTGTCTCGATATGGGCAGGAGCGGCAAAGAAGCCCTTCGCAAAAAAGGCACGATAGGTATGCAGGCAATCCGATTAGGCGATACGGTCGGCGAACATTCGGTAATGTTTGGGACGATTGGAGAGACTGTAACCATTTCGCACAGCGCACACAACAGAGACACTTTTGCCGCAGGCGCAGTTCGCGCGGCAGAATGGCTTGTCGGCAAAAAACCCGGCAGATACTCAATGGCCGATGTACTTGGATTGAAATAATCAGTTCAGCAGTGCAAAGGCGATTGTCGAAGCGTTGAAAAAGAAGTGAATAAAAATGCAGCGCAGAAGCGAGCCGCTTTTTTCGTAAGCATATCCCATCGCGATAGACAGTATTATCAGGGCAGGAAAGTGCATCAAAGGATGCAGCAGCGTAAAAATTATCGAAGAGGCAAAAATGCTCCGCCAGGGCCCCAGGCCGATACTGCGCAGATAACTCTGCAAAAGTCCCCTGAAAAGAAGTTCCTCGAAAACAGGCGTTAAAATCGCGGCAAAGAAAATCATCAACAGCCGAATACTCCACTGGTCATATTGAAGAAGAACGGCAAGACCTTCGTTCTGCTCCACCTTAAAATCCGCCCCGGCAATTGATTTGCCGACCAGCACAATAACATAAAGCACAATCATTACCAGCGGCCAGACAGCGATAAACATCGCAAAGGCGGAGGTAATATCGCTAAAAATTCCGTCCCTGCCAAGACCCAGACCGGCAAGGCCGGACTGGAAAAATCTTTTCGCCGAGGCAAGAACAAAAACCATTATGACTACTTCAATTACAACAAGAACTGAATAGAGAATAAGGTCTCTCTGCCAATTCGGCAAATTGGAGGGAAGTTTCCGGATAAAATCCGAGGCAAACAGGGTAACTCCGAGCCAGCCGAAAAGAATCGTAAAAACAGTATAAAAAGACAGCAAATTAGGGCGAAAAACAGCCGAGTCGAGGGCTTTTGTGCCGAATCCGGTCTTGAGCGTCCAGTTGATTAACAATGCCAGCCCGGCAAGAGCTGCGATACTCAAAGAAATTGATGCACAATTGTGCAGCCATTCATAATTTGCCGATGCAACCAAAAATAAAAATTTCATTAAAAACAAAAAAACTCCATTGCTATTGCATAAACTGCTTTTTTGTATTAGATTAGCTGTCTGTTTGCAAGGAATTTATACCAATTGGTATTATTTCTTGCGTCTCGGGAAGTTTGTAATTAATTACGGCAGTGCCTGTTACCCGCGGGCAGTCCGCCATAGGCGGA
>JAQTQF010000299.1 GCA_028712345.1 Phycisphaerae bacterium
CGGCTATTGCTGCCTGGGCCTTTAATAATAATGAAACGTGTTTGAATCCGATATTGCCTAGCTGTTTATGAAGGCCGTTGAGACCATCCTGCTGATAACTGCGGGCTTTCTCTTTGATCCGCAGCGCAATTGCCTGGGCCTTGAGGGTCTTTTCTTTGGTCAGGTAAGATTTGAGAGCATCAAGATCGGAACCAGCAGCAACCCTGAAATCGTTACCATCGAGATGTGTAACAGGTTCAAGGCTGTCTTTGCCAAAATGATAGATGCCGGCTTTGCCATTTTGGGTTACTGCAAGCAGTCGAGGTTCATTATTTTCCCATATAACGGCAGAGATTATTGCTCTTGGGCACTGAAGGATTTTTTGTGGAGTGTTACTATCAGGTTGCCATAATTTTGCAGTTCCATCATCTGATCCTATAGTTAAAAGCCGCTCCTGATAGCGAAGGACTGTGTAGAAATTACCTTGATGGACATTGCTTGTCTTTAATTTATTTTGGTTAAAATCATAGGTTACAAGAATGCCGTCTCTGGCTGCCCAAGCCCAGACATTTTTTACAGGCCAGAAGACAGCTTTGGTCAAGGCTGTCGGTTTTGCCAGGGGCGCAGAAGAAAATGTTCTGTCAGTTTTATTTCGCAGCAGATCCCAGATAACAACTTTCCCATTGGCGGATATACCGGCGAGCTTATCTTTATCAGGGCGAAACAGATTGCATATCGGCTGCCTTGTTATAGAAAGAATTTGTGCTGTGGGTTGATCCGACAGTTGCCAGATAACACAGCGGCCAGATGTGTCTGTTGCGGCAAGCCTGTCTTTATCGACGAAACAAACTGACAGTATCGCTACATTCTGAGCGATCTTTCTGACTGAAAACCCCTGGCCATCTTTTGTGTTTTCAGCTGCACGCACCAGGTATATAAAGCCAGCCTTGCTACCCATAGCTAAGGTTTGGGTTTGCGGGTAAAAATCCAATGCATAAACGCTTTCAAATGGCAAAAACGAAAGTATTTTTTCCTGCTGACCATTCAGAATATCATAGAGATGTATACCAGCAGTCGGGCCGGCTGAAGTTAAAATCATATTTTTATAATGCCAGTTTCGATTCACTTTATATTCCTTTCTGTTATTCTATAGGACCTATCGAGAACATCTGCTTTAGCTGGGCATCGAAATCAGGTTGGCTCAAATTAGAATCTCCCGGTAAAGGCGGCATTTGGAAAGACGGTATCTGTTGCCCAACATCGCCTGGATATTGTTTCTGACTGGCCTGCTCAAGGGCCTGCTGGATATTCCTTATTGCCTCCTGAATCTTTTGGGCCAGTTGTACAAGCCTGTTATAGAGGGCCGCAAGTTGTGTTTCAGCATCCGAGAAGTACTCTCTCGGCCTGTCATTATTAAGCTGATTTTCGTGTGCGGTAATAACGGCAAGATTGTTCTTGCAGCGTGCAATCTCCGACTGAACCCATGATCCGTATTCATTGAGCTTTTCAAGGCAGCACTGGACTTTCTTTTGTGCCTCTTCCTTGTCGGCATAGAGTTGTCTGGCGAATGGACACTCGGAAGAGCCATCCTGCTCTACTTTCGGAAGCTGGCTTATCTTCTGGGCAAGTTCTGCAATACATGAGTCTACTGTGCCTAAAAAAGATTCCACCTCAGCGATAGTCAGTTTTCCTTCTTTGCTATCCCTTTTTTCCATATTGCTACGACCTCCTGCCGGAATTGATTCGGCTCTGAAGTTCCTGCTGGGCTTGTTCACTCTCTTCCTTTGCCTGTTCCGCTTTTTCATTATTATCCTTTAAAAAATCCATCTCCTGTTCTACAGAAGACTGAGCATTTTCAAGCTCACTGACCGTTTCCTGTGTTTCTACCTGACTTGCGGCGTCGCGGACATGGTCAAGGTCGGATTCGGCGGAATCATGGCGGTCGTTTATTTCGTCGGCATAATCCTGGGCTTCAGACTGAATATCTTCCATGTTGGAGTCTTCGGTATCAAACATCTCGACAGTGACATCCTCTGCCGATTCAACCGAAGTTTCAACCTGTTCTGCTCCTTCCAGCGTGGTATTCAAGTCCAGGCTTGCCAATGCATCTCTGACAGTCTCGGTGTCATCGGTAAGGACCTCCATCTCCTCTATCTTTTCAGACATATCCTCATCATGCTTTTCTACCGTCTCTTCAACATCACTGTGGCTGGGCAGGTCAGTTCTATTAGCCATTGAATTGCTCCTGAAATTTTAACTGTTTGCATTTTTTGTTTTCGCTATCGATAAATGACAGCAATTCATTCACGCAGGACTTAATTGCTTTGTCGAAGCGGCTGAACAATACTTTGGAAAAAATTTCCAGATTTTCATTTTGGATCTCATCTTGGTTACGCAAATGACCGAACCTTTTCTCAATATTTCTCAGCAGCCTCTTATAATCCAAAGAAAGAGTATTTTTCTTTATGCGAAGATTTGCAACGACAGTATCGAGACTTTCATTTCGGATTTGATTATTTTTCAGATTTTCTACTTTTCCCTTTAGCTTTACAAGACGCTGAGTTTCAAGATTTATCTGTTTTCTTTTTTCATCGAAGATATCCAGGCAATCTTTGAATTGATTGAGTTCATCTTCGATGCGTTTTATTCTTGTTTCGATGAACCAATCTTCGGTGGAGATTATCTGATGCAATTGTTTGTCATCAGGTATATTCGACAGGTCAAACTGTTCATGCAGGTTGATAGTTTTGATTCTTATGGGGTAATAGTAGCCCTC
>JAQTQF010000038.1 GCA_028712345.1 Phycisphaerae bacterium
TCAACGACCAGCAGCATCTCATAGCCGAACTTCTGCCGATTGAAAAAGCACTAACCGGCGGGGTAACTCTTTCGCCGCATAACTACATCAAGGCCGGTCAGCGATGCAAAGTAATCGCCGGAGCGCTTATGGGGACAGAGGGAATTGTCTCCTGTGACCAGAATAAAACAAGACTCGTTCTTCAGGTAGATATTCTCGGCAAGGCCACCTGTCTTGATATTGATGCTGCTCTGCTTGAAGTCATACAGGAAGGATAAATTAAATACCAGCGGGTATAATTGCTTGCGCGTTTAATGGTTTGTAACCATTTATACCAGCTTCGCTTGCCCGTGGACAACGGACGCAATTACTTAGCGTCATTGGTATAAAATAATAATTTTTGCACGGAGGTTTTATGAACTGGCTGCCTAAAATTATTTCTGTTTTGATCATTATCGATGCCCTTGTGGGTCTGTTCCGGCCTGACCTGTTTAAGAAATACTGCCTGATTTTTTCGCAGGGACCAACAATCTATCTTGTCGCATTCATAAAGGCTTTAGTCGGAACCGCCTTTCTTTTCGGCGCTTCGGAGCAATGCAGATATCAATCGGTAATAATCGCCGCCGGAATTCTTGCCACCGCCGGAGCGATTTTCATCATCGCTATGCCGCAAAAGTCTAAAGCAATGGCAGGTTTTTTTGCGGAAAAAAGCATTACAACATTACGGTTTTTTGCGTTCGTCTATCTGCTTATCGGCGGAGCGTTAGTTTATTGCTCCTGAGAGCAAAGTCCCAAGCTGATATACGGCCAAAGTGATAACATAAGCGGCGGTGGTTAAAGAAACCCATTGGAATATCGCCCAGCCCCATTTGCCTGTTTCGGTTCTCGTTGCCGCGATTGTCGCAACGCACGGGGCGCTTATCAAGCAAAACAGCATAATACAAAATCCCTGCAGAGGGGTATAATCCTGCCTTAACTTGCTTCGCAGAACAGAAACATCATCATGCTCGCTCATTGCGTAAGTAATGCCCATCTGCGCAACAAAAACTTCCTTGGCAGCGAGAGCCCCAATCATCGCCGTAATTACCCTGCTGTCAAATCCGAGCGGTCGAAACGCCGGCTCAAGAACCTTGCCCAATCTGCCGGTAATGGAATATTCGAGAATATGCTGTCTTGCCGCCACAGAATCGGCCAAATTAGACGCGTTCACATCAGGCCGGGGAAAATTGCCCGCAAACCATAATATTACCGATATTACAAGAATAACCGTTCCCGCTTTTTTCAGGTACATCCATCCTCTTTCCCACATATGAATAACAATTGCTTTGAAAGTCGGCATCCTGTAGGGTGGAAGTTCCATCACAAACGGTGTCGCTTCTCCTTTAAGAACCGTAATCCTCAAAATTTTCGCGGCAATGACAGCAATAATAATGCCTATAAAATAAATCGCAAGCATCATTGCACCACGCCACTGAAGCGGAAAAAACGCGGGGATAAAAAGTGCATAAATCGTCATCCTCGCTCCGCAGCTAAACAGCGGCAGAACAAGAATAGTCGTTATTCTGTTTCTTCGATTCTCAAGTATCCTGCAAGCCATAATGGCTGGCACCGTACAGCCGAAACCAATGAGCATAGGAATAAAACTTTTGCCGTGCAGACCGATTTTATGCATTATCCTGTCGGTTACAAACGCCGCCCTTGCCATATAGCCCGTACCGTCGAGTATCGCTATCGCCATAAAAAGCAAAAGTATATTCGGCAGAAAAATCATCACCCCGCCAACCCCACCGATGATACCATCAAGAATCAGCGACTTGAACAGACTTTCCTGACCATGCGGCCAAAAGCCGCCAATAAATCGCCCAAGTATGCCGAAAAAATATTCAAGACCCGCCATTGGATATTTTCCGATGCGAAAAGTCAGGTCGAAAACGATATACATCATAGCGATAAAAATAGGCAGCCCAAACATCCTGTGCGTCAAGACCGCATCAATCATATCGCTTCGGTTATGACGAATTTCAACTGTGTTTTTTATCGTTTCCTGACAGGCGCCGGATATAAAACCGTATCTTCTGTCGGCAATAATTGTCTCCGGCTCTTCACCGAAAATACCTCGAAGATGTTTAATACTGGCTTGCAAGGTATCATTAAGTTCAGGTGATGAAAACTGATTGAGTATATCGCCATCCTGTTCGAGCAGTTTAACCGCGAGCCAGCGGCTTTTGTCGGCGGCAATAGCTTGGGGCTGGACGGCAAGAACCGCTCGCAATTTCTCAAGTTCGTCCTCTATTTCACTGCCGTATTTAACCCGTGCGGCATAATCCTGCTGCTTGTCCTGCGAGACGGCAATTATTTCATCAAGGAGCGAATCAAGTCCTTTTCGCTTGTTACCAATAGTTTGAACGATTTTCACGCCAAGCAGAGTTGAAAATGTTTCAATATCAAAAATAAGACCTTTTCGAGCAGCCTCATCGCTCATATTAAACGCAAAAACCAGCGGAACATTCAACTCCATCAATTGAACAGCCAGATAAAGATTTCTTTCGACATTGGCCGAATCGATAATATCAACGACAACATCGGGCTTTTCCGTCAGTATGAAATTCCGGGCAATAAGTTCTTCGTCCGAATATGCCGTCAAACTGTAAGTCCCCGGCAGGTCAACAATGTCCATCTGGTAATTTTTATAATTGCATCTGCCCTGAATTTTTTCCACCGTTACGCCCGGCCAATTGGCAACATGACGGCTCATACCCGTAAGAGAATTGAATATCGTAGTCTTTCCACTGTTCGGATTGCCTGTAAGAGCTACAGTAATTTTTTTAGTTTCATTTGCCATTTTTATATCGGTCTGACAAAAATTTTGGCCGCCATACCCCTGCCGAGCATAATTCGAGAGCCTTTTAAACTGATAACGAACGGGCCGGGATGACCATTGTTAATCACCTTAAACTGAGTTCCCGGCAAAAGTCCCATCGCCGAGAGTCTGCTTTTTAACGCTGCCCCGGCATCTATTTTCAAAAGTCTGACAGTCGTATTGTCGGTAATATTTTTTAACGAAATTTGCTCTTTAATTACCATAGACAGCTCAATTTCCCTTCGATTCGCAGAAGTTTTGAAATTCTGCGATAATATCACCCTGTTTGCAGTAAAATTCGGTAAAACTCAATAGTCTCGAAACAATGGCGGGTCCTAACGAATGTTCTGCCTTGCAGGCGGCTTGTTTAGCCTCTTGCTCATCAACCCCAAGAACATTGACAAAGAAAGACTCGATAATGTTATGCCGTCGAACAACAGCCAAAGCCTCTTTTTGCCCTTTTTCGGTCAATGTAATATAGCCGTAAGGTTTATAATTCACTAACTCTTTGTCACACAAAAACTTAAGTGCACCTGTAACAGAAGCCATAGAAACATCTAAGCTTGTCGCAATATCCCTGCACCTGGCAACCCGATTATGATAGACCAAGTTATATATCGCTTCGAGATAGTCCTCACTCGATGCTGATAGTTTTTTTCTGCTATTCATATAGCCTCATAACACTTAACTACCACTAATATAGTTAGCTACCCCTAACTTTTCAAATATTTTTTTAAATTTTCTCTAAATTTATATTTTTTCCTCGAAAAAGACGACTAATTCCATATCCGGCAGGTCGTTATAAGATTTTAGCATAAAAACTGCGTCTTTGTCCGCCGACAGCAGGAACCGATATAAATAGTTACAGATTCGCTAACGCGCAAGTAATAATGCCAATTGGTATTATGATTTTATTACTGTTTTCGGGATATTTTGATATAATTAGTTTTTTTAATATTTTAAGCGAGCATTTATGGGCGAAAAACTTGACATATCGGTCGTCATTCCCGTTTATAATGAGCAGGATTATCTTCAAAACATCTATCAGCAGACCGTAGATTCGCTTAAGGATAAATATTCATTTGAGATTATATTCGTTGACGACGGCAGCAGCGACCAGAGCTGTAAAATCCTCGAACAGCTTTACGAAAAAGACGATCGCGTCAAGGTCATAATGTTCCGCCGGAATTTCGGACAGACTGCCGCAATGAGCGCGGGGTTTCATAACGCAAAAGGTCAAGTCATAATCCCCCTTGATGCCGACGGACAGAACGACCCTGCGGATATTCCTGCTCTTGTTGAAAAATTAAACGAGGGTTTCGACATTGTCAGCGGTTGGCGCAAAGACCGCAAAGACAAAACTATCACCCGCAAAATTCCTTCTATGATGGCCAACTGGCTCATTGGGAAAATGACCAGCGTAAAACTTCACGATTTCGGATGCAGTTTAAAGGCATACCGCAGGGAGGTCATAGAAACAACAAAATTATACGGCGAGATGCATAGATTCATTCCCGCAATCGCAAACTGGTCCGGCGCCAAGATTACGGAAATGGTTGTAAATCATCATCCGAGAGTGACCGGCAAGGCAAAATACGGACTCGAAAGAACCGTCAAGGTGATACTTGACCTGGTTACAGTAAAGTTTTTAGGTTCCTACGGCACTAAGCCGATTTACATTTTCGGCGGGCTGGGTATCTTCAGCGGAATAGCTTCGGTTGTTTTCAGCTTAATAGTATTGTATATGAAATTTATAAGCCCTAAACATCTTTCGATGAACCGCAACCCTCTTTTGCTGCTTTCGGCGATTTTGATTATAACAACCATTCAGCTTATACTTATGGGCCTGCTGGCGGAAATGATTGTCAGGACATATCACGAGTCGCAGAACCGCCAGATATATACAATAAGAAAATTTCTCCGTCGCGATAATTCGCAAGAGCAATCCAATGAGTCGTAGGCTTAAAAAAAAACATCATACCCATACTGCCGAGACGCAAATAAGGCCTGATTCATCCCTCAGGCAAGAGTATCTGCCGCTGCTTGCTGTCATTATACTTGCCGGTATTCCCTTCGCAGCAGGAAAATATATCGAGTTCAACAGCGCAGGCGCTTTTGACAGTGGAGCTTATGTTTACTCGGCTGAGCATGTTTTGCGGGGCGCGAAACTCGGAATAGACGAAACTCCCGGCGCTCAGGTCGGCACTTTGCTGGTTAATATGCTCGGCATAGCAATTTTCGGCTTCGGCGAAACCGGCTCAAAAATAATCCAGATGATAATGCAGGCGGGCGCAATTGCCTTTATGTTTATCACACTGAGAAAACTTTTCGGAAATCTTTCGGCGGTCATCGGGGCAACAATCGCGTCAATGTATCTATCGGCGCCTCTGATCGCAAAATACGGCAATGTCAAAGAACAATATATGATTGCGGTAATGATTGTCGGCATCTGCTGTTACACTTATCGCCAGCTTGGAGGCAAATGGTGGTGGGCTTTCCTGAGCGGTGCGGTACTGGCTTATGGCCCTTTATTCAAGCAAACAGGCGTCTCGGCAATCATAGCGGTCGGATTGTTTACTATCGCTCAGCCCTTTTTAAAAAATCGCACCGTTAAACAAACCATAACAGATATTTTGCTGCTTTTCGCAGGCGCGCTAAGTTCGCTGCTGCCGCTGTATGTCTGGCTCTTGGTCTGGCACAGCAAGAACTATCTGCCCTACCAATTTGTTTTTGACGCTCTTATCAGCATCGGCACAGAAAAAGCGACTGGCCTTTCTTATGTGACAGAAGCAAGGAATCTTACGGAATTTCCCGACCAGTTCGCACGGGTTATGCGGTATTACGGTCTTTTAGTTCTGCCCATATCTCTTGCGGTTATTTCAATAACAACCCGATTGATTCGATGGCTCATCAGACTCAACAAAAAAATCAGCAATATAGACACCAGAATATACGAAAAATTCGTACTGCTTTTCGGCTTATGGTGGCTATGCGATATGGCGTTTGTCTGGATAAGCCCGCGAAGCTATGAGCAGTATTATCTTCCGCTGAACGGCTCGGCGGCAATGACGGGCGGATATATTTTAGCGATATATTCGGAGAAATTCGGCACATCAAAAAACAAAACCGGCTGGTTTGTCGCAGGCATTATCGGATTTATCGTAATGATTTCTATGGGCTGGCACATAGTTTTTGGAATTACTGCCAGTCCGCACAGCGGGGCTGAATACGGTCAGCCTTCCAGAGGTTATATTCCAAGGATAGAAGAAATTAAACAGGCTAAGCGGGAAAATGCCGAGAGTACATGGGAACTGGCGGCAGAATATATCCGTCAGAACACGACCGAAAAGGATACGATTTTCGTCTGGGGCTGGTTTCCAGGAATTTATATGAAAGCTCAGAGGCTAAGCTGCACCAACAGACCTTTTACAAGCGAAATGCATGTTATGTCGCCTGAGGTTTTAAAAACTTACATAGACGAGCTTGTCTCCGATTTGCAAAATGGTTTGCCTAAGTATCTTGTCGATACTCATAAAGTTCATTATCCGTGGAATCGCCCGCCGCTGGAGCTTTGGCCGACGACAGAAAGAGGCCTCTTGCCGAATAAGCCGCAGATAATAGAACTTTACGAACACAGCTATAAAAACTCCCTTGCTGAGCAAATAGATAAATCCGAAGCACAGCGGTTTATGGTAATGAAGCCCTTGAGAGACTTCGTGATGAACAATTACACGCCGATAAGAAGTTTCGGCCAGTTTATCGTATTTGAGTTAAAGAAAAAATGAAAATCCTAATGCTGAATCACGAGTTCCCCCCTGTCGGCGGCGGAGCTTCACCGGTAACATTTGAGCTATGTACTCATCTTGCCTCACTCGGGCACAGCGTCGATGTCGTTACAATGCACTATAAAGATACGCCCCGATATGAGCAGACAGACGGCTTTACCGTTTATAGAACCCCTGCACTGAGAGCCAGACCAAACATTTGTTATCCTTATGAGCTTGCCACTTATGTTCCCGGTGCATTTTTCAAGACGCTTAAATTATGCAGAGATAATAAATATGACATAATTCATTGTCATTTTCTCGTGCCCGGCGCACCTTTGGCTTATTTGATAAGCAAAATCACCAAAATCCCTTTTATCGTTACCTGTCACGGCTCCGATGTGCCGGGGTACAATCCCGACCGTTTCGGCCTGTTGCACAAATTAATTATGCCCATCTGGAAATTTCTCATAAAAAAGCCGGCTCTGATTACTTCTCCGAGTCAATCCCTGAAAGATTTGATTTCATCACACTGCCGCAACCTGGACATTAGAGTTGTTCCCAATGGACTTGAGACAGCAGCCTTCAACCCGGCCGAAAAGGAAAAACGAATTTTGATGTGCAGCAGACTTCTGCCGAGAAAAGGCTTTCAATACGCCCTGCAGGCAATACAGCAGTTAGAAGACGACTGGCAAGTTGACATAATAGGTGAAGGACCATTTAAAGGCGAGCTGGAAAAAGAAGCCAAACAAGTCAAAATGCCCGTAAACTTCCACGGCTGGCTGGACCGCAAAGAGGGAAAGTTTTTCGACCTTTTCAACCGCAGTTCAATTTTTGTCTTTCCGTCCAATGCCGAAAGTTTCGGAGTAGTCATCTGCGAAGCTATGGCCGCAGGCTGTGCGGTAATCGCTTCTGACATTCCCGCTCACAGGGAAGTGCTTGGCGATGTCGGCCTGCTTGTTCCGCCACAAAACGCAGAAGCTATCAAAAAACATTTAACGCATCTGATGAAAGACCATCAGCTCTGCCAACAGTTGCAAACCAAAGCGATAAACCGTGCAAAAATTTTTGATTGGTCGCTTGTCGCACAAAAATATATCGATACCTACCAGCAGGTTCTTGCGAAAAAATGAACAAGCCTGATTTAAAAAAAATTCTGATAATGCCCGCCGCCGGTATAGGCGACTTTTTAATGGCCGCTCCGGCAATAAAAGCCTTGCGGGAAAATTACAAAACCGCTTATATCGCTGTTTTGGCGCATCATTCAAGAGGAGCAGCCCAAATTGGCAAATGCCTGCCTTTTATAGATGAGGTGATAGATTTTCCGCTGAAAAAATACTCGTGGGGCCGCGTGATATGTTTTTTTCTAAGCAGTTTCTGGCCGATGTTTTTCGGATTGAGAAAAGAAAAATTCGATGCCTGTTTTATTTTAAATTCCAATCCAATCAGAACGATTATAACAAAGCTGCTCGGCGTTAAAACTTTTGAAGCAAAAAAACAGGGACATCCCACCCAAATGGCATTGAATTTATTGTCCAGCCTTGGAATAAAAACAGATAATATGGATTTCGGCCTTGTTGCGCCGGATATAGATATCTCAAAATACATTCCTGTCGATGCTCCAAAACCATGGATAGGTTTGCATCCGTTCTCGGCAATGAGATGGCGCAACTGGGAAAACTACGCCGATTTCATAAATACGCTGCCCGACAATGCCACTGTTATTATTTTGGGCAAAGATTCTGAACACAAGACACCAACCGGCAAAAAAAATGTGATAGATTTGGTAAACAAACTCAGCATAACCGAACTTGTCGCTGTAATAAGTAAACTAAATCTGCTCGTCAGCGTCGATTCGGGTCCAATGCACATAGGTTTCGCTGTCCAAATCCCAACCGTCGGCATATTCAATACCGTCAGCCCTGAAAATCGAATGCCATTAACCTCAAAAGTGTCTCACCTGGCAATATGGGACAATAAATTCGGCGAAGAAGAAACTATCGTCAAAGAGAGGACAACAAAAGAACGCAGGCCGGGTTTGGTGGATACTGAACGCCTCGCCGCCGCCGTAAAAGAATGTATGCAAAAAAACAGCATAAGCTTTTTTAAATAACAAATTATCCTTTGTTACTTATCCCGCCAAGTCACAAAACTTCAAATCGGCAGTTACCTCTTCTCGTGTGCTTTTAAATGTACCCATCGTCTTGAGACGGTTTGTACAAGTTTGAGCCGGTCGGCAAAATACGCAATCATCTGCATCATTTTTGCGGTGACATTGGGAAAGACGGTCAGGATATAGGCGGCAGCACGCCATCGCATCGTCAGAAGCTGTGGAAACTGTCTTGCCGTTTCTCGAGCATCGGCTTTTAAGCCGTGAAATAGCGTTATCAAAAGCACATCCCGCATAAGAACAGAGGCGAATACCTTAAAATCATCGAGACAGCCGCACTGAGCGGCAAGTTCCAGATGCCTGGCGGTTGTCTGCCGGTAAAGAAGCCCGCGTTTTACATCCAATCTCCGCTGGGTCATCACTGCATCGGCTACGCCGAGATGTGCAATTGCCAGAGGCTCTGCGATATAACCCATCTGCAAAAATCGGCATGCAATCCGCACCCACATATCGTGGTCTTGCTGACGCATAAGGCTCACATCAAATAAACCGGTTTGTTCAAAAACGCTTTTGTGAATCACCAGTGTAATTGTAGATGTAATAATCGCCGTGGGTGAATGGCCTTTAATCGAATCGCGAAAATAATTTTCAAAATAATCTCTGCCCGCGAGCGTTTTTCTAATCACGGCAGGATTCAGCGCCGGCCGCTCGTTGCCGTCAAGCTCAAGAGAAAAATTACTTCCGCACCATTTCAGTTCGGGATTTTTTTCGAGAATTTCCATCTGCCTTCGGAGCTTATCAGCCAGCCACTCGTCGTCGGCATCGAGAAACGCTATCCATTCGCCCTTGGCGGCCTTTATACCGGCATTACGAGCAGCTGCCGGACCGGCATTGTCCTGGCGAATATAGCGGACTTTCCCGCCGTATCGTTCAACTGCCTGCGAGGTGTTATCCGTCGAGCCGTCATCTACAACAATTATTTCATAGTCGGAAAAACTCTGCGACAAAACGCTGTCTATGGCTCTGCTGATGCATTGTGCCGAGTTATATGAAGGTATTATAACGGTTATCATAGAAACAGTATCGCTTTCAAATTTCGTCTGAAATATATTTCCATTATCACCGTACTGCAAAGACAGGCAAATGTTGTCGCTATTGCGGTGCCAAGTATTCCTATTCGCCAAACAAGTATGACATCAAGCCCAATATTTATAACAACCTGAACAATTGCCATTATACTGATAAGCCTGTATTTCTTTAAGGCTTTGAGAATTGGACATTGCAGCGAAAAATATAAGACAAACACCGCACCAGCCAGGAGAATACGGAAAACCGGCACCCATCCCTGGTAGCTGTTTTGATATATCTGATTGATTAGATACGGGCCCAAGGCAAAGACGGACCCGATAGCCGCAAATGCAAGAATAAATATTTTAGGCCGTTTTTTGTAATAGAACTCTCGCATCTTTTCAGAGTTTTCGATATTCTCGCTGATAAACGGCAGAAAGTAGTTGCCTAAAATAAATACCAACGCCAGAACGCCTTTGAAAAACTGATACGCGAAATTATATACCCCGATTTTATCGAGAGGCACGAAGAATCTCAGAACAAAGTTGTCGCCGGAATTGACAAGATAGACGGAAAACGCCCCGAAGATGAGCCACTTGATGGAGTGAAACATTTCTAAAAAATGCTTCCTGTCAAATTGAATCGGCAAAAGCAGCTTAATATCCAGCATAAAAATGGAAATAATTATCACGACTATCGCTGATAACAGATAAATCAGAAGAACCGACCGCAGATTTATCCAGTCCAACCTCCAAAAAACAATAATTAAAAGCACACTGCTTACGCCGAACACCACTTCAATCAGAGCGTTTTTTATCTTCTGACCCATCCCCATAAACAAGGTTCCAAAAAACAGTTTTAGAGACAGCCCCGTATATCCAAGCGCTATGTAAACTATGTCCGTCGCCGAAATTGCCGCAAACCATTTTATGGCTCCTCTGAAAACAAAACACAGCAGCGGAAAAACCGCCAGACTGAAAAACAGAAATGTGCACTG
>JAQTQF010000300.1 GCA_028712345.1 Phycisphaerae bacterium
TGATCGTGGCACCGCCGCGCACGGGTAAAACCGTGATGCTGCAAAACATTGCGCATTCGATTACCACCAATCATCCTGAGGTCTACCTTATCGTCCTGTTGATTGATGAACGACCCGAAGAAGTGACCGATATGGCGCGATCGGTGAAGGGGGAAGTGATCTCCTCCACCTTTGATGAACCTGCCGTTCGCCACGTTCAAGTCGCTGAAATGGTTATCGAAAAAGCAAAACGCCTTGTTGAGCATAAGCGCGATGTGGTGATTCTCCTTGACTCCATCACCCGTCTTGCCCGTGCCTATAACACCGTGGTGCCCTCAAGCGGTAAGGTGCTTACGGGTGGTGTGGATGCGAATGCGCTGCAACGCCCGAAGCGCTTTTTCGGTGCAGCCCGCAACATTGAAGAAGGCGGATCGCTCACAATTATTGCGACGGCCTTGATTGATACGGGTAGCCGCATGGATGAAGTCATCTTCGAAGAGTTCAAGGGCACCGGTAACAGCGAACTGGTGTTGGATCGCAAGATTGCGGATAAACGCACCTTCCCCGCGATTGGTATTGGTAAGTCTGGCACCCGTAAGGAAGAGTTGTTGGTGGATAAAGCCACGCTCTCGAAGATGTGGGTGTTGCGCCGTATCCTGATGCCAATGGGCACGGTGGATGCGATTGACTTCCTGCTTGATAAGATGAAACACAGCAAGTGCAACGCTGACTTCTTTGACAGTATGAATCAATAACGCCCTCATCCCCCGTTCTTATAAGAGCGGGGGATTAACGCTTACCAAAAAGCTGAATAAACGCTTTGTAGTCTAATGTGTTTTTCATGTGGCTATGAGATGGCTCGTTTGCATGACAACCAAGGCAAACCATGCGCATATTTTCTCTAGAATTATCGTGTTTTAAGGCATTCACATGGTGTGCGTGTAAGAATCGTCGATGAGACGATAACTCTAAGCCGCATTCTTCGCATTTCCAACCACATTGAACTTTATACTCGGCCGCTACTTCAGCAAAATCAGTCGTGTACTCATTTAACGGTGCGTCATAGTCTGAATATCGCGGACGTGACTGAATAACAGATGACGGGTATTTCTTAAAAAAATTGGATAGCAAAAACTGACTAACAATATCCTGCTTACTTTTCTGTGCCATACCATATCCAAAACCATCCCAACCTAGTTTATTTAAGCAGTTTTGACAGATACACAAGGTAGCTTCATCTTTTTTGAAGCCACCCCACGACTTCTTGATATTGACCTCAAACTTTCCATCATGCCTGCTGGCAACAACATACCTATTGAACCGCCCTCTTTCTCTCATAGTCGCAAGAGTGCTACAATCTGCAACATGGAACTTTGGCATATCAACATCATGTCGCTGATAGGATGCGACATCTCGAATATAGAGAACGACCCGTTGGCCTTTATATTCGAGTGTGTGATCTGGCAAAACCTTAACGTCATCAAGCGTGACATCAATACCACCCGTCGCTAATTGTTGAACTTCAACTGGTGTCAGGGGTGTCCACTTTGACAATGGCTCATACTCCACCAACTGCGCCCCCATCTTTCGACGCACCGTGTCTAAAGGCTCAAAAGTCAAAAAATCAATGAGTTTCATATTTCATGGTCTGCACGATAGATTGGAGTTGTTGATCTGCATTCGTTTTTACGCGAAACTCAACACGCTGAGAGAGTTGCGTATCTTCTTCACCAGAGACAGCAAGAATATGACGTGAAGAGGAGAGTCCATTAGCCGTTAAATGCTGCATTAACCACGACTTATTCTCACTGACACTGAAATCAGTGAGAACATATTGGAGCGTTGTGCGTGTTCGTGCTTGCGACAATTCCATATTCTTGAAGTAGGCATCGTCTGGAGAGAGAGCACCACGCCAAAAACTTGACGTGTGCCCTTCAATTCTAATTTCTTGAATTGAATCGCGATATTTTTCTTCTGTTAAAATCCGCACATACCGTGGGAAAAAATCACTGAGGATTTCCGTAAACCGCGGCTTTAAGACAGATGACCCACTATCAAAAAGAACTTCTGGTTCCTTAAAACTAATCGTCAAATCAGTCCCCAATTCAGCATGCCATTTTGGTAAATCTGTTGAGAACTCCTTTTGCAAGTCATCATGGAGTTCTGACCTCAGATCCTGATAGGATGCAGCAATTTTTTCTACTTTCTTTTTATCCATCTGAATCTGCTGCATATAAAAAACAGCAATCATCAGGAAAAACATCATCAAACCCGTCATTAAATCACTCAATGGAATCCAGTGATCTTCTGACGAGTGCGCGGGACTCTCGAAAAGTGCCTTAGACATTGTCACTGACTCGCCCTAATGTCCGCACCAGTTGTGTCAATTTATCCGCTAAGGGAGTGTAGTCTTCTGCAAACCGTGCCGAAAGAGAAGCGAGTTGCTGCCCCATGGTTTTAAGGGACTTGGTGAGTTCGTCTTCCAATGCCCGATCAAGCGCCGTAATTTGATTAACTGTGTTGTCTGAAGCCTGTTTAACTTGTTTTTGTAATTCTTGCGCAGACGCACTAATTGAATCCCCCGTCAGTTTGTGGGCTTCTGCTATCATAGAACGCATCCCTATTGCCGCTTCCCGCACAGAGGATACTGTTTCTTGGCCGCTTTGTTTTGCACTTTCAACCAGTCCAGATGCCGCTAGATTTAAGGTCTTTTGTGTTTCTTGAATGGTTTTAACAACCTCTTCGTTACTCCGCCTTACACCTGATGA
>JAQTQF010000301.1 GCA_028712345.1 Phycisphaerae bacterium
GCACTCCGCTGCAGTGAATAATTAGCTGATCGGGATGCCAGCGCAGGCCGGCAGCTACGGACTCTATTAAATCATCGGGAGTTGTTATGAAAACAGCTTGAGCTGAATCTGCGACTTCTTGAGGTGTCTGACAGACGGTGCAATTGCGAACATGAGCAGCCAGCCTTTCAGCCGATGAGATGCTCCTGCTGTTTACGGCAACAACGTTATAACCGTGTTGCCATAATTGGCACGCCAGAGCTGTACCGGTCACTCCGGCGCCTATAAATCCTATGGTCGGTTTAATCTTTTCCATACTAAACCTCATACAACAAAAAACCCTCTCAGCAATCTCCGAGAGGGTACTTAGAATTTCCATATATACCGTCTCGGTCATGTCTGATCCAAGCGGACTTTGTATTCAGTTATAGGATCTTTGCCTCACCGCCTTACTTCAGGTCGATGGACGATCTTATAATATGGAATTATTTCAAGTTTGTCAACTGGAAGATAATGTATCACAGTGACAGCTTCGGTTGGCAGTGGCTGCAAAAATATGGATTTTTCAAATCTGTATCAACGAGACTGCTTGAGAAGAACATTACACAACGTTCTTCCTCACAATGCTCCATGCCAAAAGTGTGTCCAAGCTCATGGACAGCTTCTTTTAATGCCCGTTCCAACAGAAGGGTTTGATCTGAAGGAAGCCCGCAGATGTCCTGCCTGAGGCGATGAAGTGAGATTACTGCTATTCCGGTTGTAGAGTCAGCCTGTCCGAAAACAAAGTTGAGACCCCGGGTAAACAGGTTAACATCGGTTATGCCTAAAATTCTGGTTTCCTTATTTTTTGCCGGTTGTAGCCTCTTCAGGAAAGCATCGGAGAAATATTGATTTCTATCAGGCACAAATGCTTCCTGTGGCACGGGTATCGGATTTTTTATAATAACAGGACATCCAAAGGTTGCAATGAGTTTGATGCTTAGTTCCTGAAGGATAGCGGTCTCTATTTCGCCTATGGGTTGAAGCTCGATTTCCATTAGCAAGCTATGTTAGCCAGGCCAGTATCTCAGCTAAAACCTGTGCCTGAGTATTCCTTGTAAGCTCGGTGACCCTGAAGTTCCTGTTTTGTTTGATGGTATCTGTCAGCGGGTGCGGCTTTAAAGTAATTGTTCCGAGTACTTTCTTGGGAGAACTGAGAGCATCTTGGACCGCCTGTATAAATTTTGATGAAAAAAGTTCCATCTTGCCTATCTCGTCGATTACCACGATATCATTGTGCTCAATAGCGTTGTAGATTGCTTCAACTCCGGTATCATCAAGGACACTGATATCAACGCCGTATTTTCCGACACGAAATGGTCCATCTATAGCAATATGGGCAAGGACGGCCTCTTTATTATCAAGCGTAACAATGCGGAAGCCTTCCCTGATGCCCACATTTCGTATTTCTTGCGTGAAAAACCCTCCGGCGTTACATTTTGAAAGTGTTATTGCCTGCCGGATTATAGTGGTTTTGCCTGTGCCGGGCATGCCGGTAAGCAGATAAGCTTGCCCCATCAGCCCGCTTCGTTAGGCTCAGGCTTCTTTTTCTTGCTTACGGCCTTTTTGGGCGTTTCGACCTTTTCGGCGGCAGCCGATTCGGCTATGGATTCAGTTTTTTTCTTGCGGATCGAAACCTTTTTGGTTTTTTCTGCCTTTTCCATTATTTCGGCCTTCTTTTCAGGTTCAACCTTTTCCTTTTTTGGTACGGCTTTTTTGGCGGTTGCTGCTTCCTTGGGTTTTAAGATACCAGCCAGTGCCTTAACCTGTTTGGGTAATTCAATTTCCTTTTTCGGGGCAACTTTGACTGTCGGCCTTACAGTTCCACCTGATGCAAGCAACAGAGCTTTCTTGCGTTCTTCCGCCCTTTTCTTCTTATGGCGGTGTTTAATTATGGCTACTTTTTTTCTTTTATTCATTCCTACATCACCTAATTACTGATTCTTTGTATAAATAAAAATTCCGTGATTCATTATCGCTAAAGTTGCTCAGGATTTCAAATTGGGAGATCATTTATGAACAGTATTTGTGACGAATACGTTCGCTCAGTTGATTTAAGAGGTTCAGCGCATATTCAGTCGCATCCGGTGATAACGATGCCAGGCCGCAGGTGGGAGTAATTAGACTCCTGGCGATCAATTCTCTGACCGGTGTTCCGTCCCTGGTTAGAGGAGTCAAGGCCTCGCCAAACCTGTCGTAAAGTTGGGCCAGTGACTCTTTTTTCAATGTCTCCTCATCATTCGGTACGATACCCCAGGCTATTGAACCTCCTCTTTTAAGAAAAGATGCTAATTCATGCGGGTAGCATAATATGGAATCCAGGTAGTTATAAGCATCGAAGCTGATAATATCTACAGGAAGCTTAAGCAGGAGAGACCAGTCAGTCCCGCCGCAGCAATGGATGCCTTTCAGGCCTTTAATGCCGCTGAGCACTTCTTCGATCAGTAAAGAGACCTGGTCGCTTGAGATTGCCACAAAGGCAGATCCCAGCGATGCCAGATAAGGCTCGTCAATAAAAATCATGGTTTGTTTGGATGTTTTCTTCAACAGGCTTTCCTGCCAGGAAACCTTCAATTTGAGGAACTTAGCGATAGCTTCCGCCAGTGTTTCATCGTATATAATTCCTTTGCCGGAACTGTCGGTCACACATAACCCCCAGCTTATCGGACCTGTTATCTGCCCCTTGATGTATGGCGGTATCCCTCCGCCTTTGG
>JAQTQF010000302.1 GCA_028712345.1 Phycisphaerae bacterium
CTGCCGTGCTCATCGCAATCTATTTGACTGCGGAGTTTGTTGGAGATGAAGACTCTTCCCTTATCATCGAGTGTGCCTTCGTATTGGCCTGTTAGCAAAAGCATGTCTATCTTCCCACTGGTTAAATTCTATGCTCCAATTTTTACCACTTTGTCCCACTTAGTCAACAAATATTTAAAAATTTTTCCAAAAAATAGCAAAAAATTAAAAAAAATACTTATGGGACTGTAAAAGTTTTCAGGTGGAAACCGGCAAATTTTGCCTATATTATCGGGCTTAAAGCAGAAAAAGCGCATAAAAACAGCGGGTGATGAGAATCGAACTCACATGGCCAGCTTGGAAGGCTGGAGCTTTACCATTAAGCTACACCCGCGTTTGGAAATCGATAATCGATAATTGATTATCGAAGCTCTAACAAACCTATATTTTAAGGCGGCATTTTAGCCCGAATCCGCCAAAAATGCAAATACTAAGTCTATTCGTCTCCAAACTGTCACTCCGCCGCAGACGGACCGAAGACAGGCGAAGGGTTTGGCAGAGGAAAACCGGGATTCTTCGTCCGCCTTTGGCGAATTCAGAATGACATTATTGTTTTGAAATAGCTGCTAAAATGGAATCAAGGATTGAAGAAACGGAAAATAATGGTTAGAATTGGTATAGTCATTCGGTCGATTTGTTCGGCGGGTTTGTATAGGATTGAAAGTTATGGACTTAAAGGTACTTGCACAATCAGCTAAAAAGGCGGCAATCTTGCTTTCCGCCGTCGGGGCAGAGCAGAAAAACAACGCTCTTGGTGCTATTGTCAGGGCATTGAGGCAGAACTCGGCTCAGATTATCAAGGCAAATCAGCTCGATTTGGAAAAAGCAAAGGCTGAAAATCTCTCCGCTCCACTTGTAAAAAGACTTAAATTTGATTCGGCCAAAATAGATGAGGTTTGCAGTGGGATTGAGAGTCTTATTAAACTCGAAGAGCCTGTCGGCAAAACTCTTTCAGCAGTTGAACTCGATAAAGGTCTTGAGCTCTATAAGGTAAGCTGTCCGATAGGTGTTATCGGGGTTATTTTTGAATCCCGCCCCGATGCTCTGGTTCAGATTTCTACCCTTTGTCTGAAAAGCGGTAATGCCGTCCTGCTCAAAGGCGGGAAAGAAGCTGCCAATACCAATCAAATTTTATTTGAAATAATTAACAGTTCGGCTGTTAATTGCGGTATGCCTGCCGGGTGGATTGGTCTTTTGCAGACCAGGGAAGATGTCAGCGGTCTTTTGAAATTGGATGAGTATATCGATTTGATTATTCCCCGCGGCTCGAACGAGTTTGTAAAATACATAATGAACAATACCAATATTGCCGTGCTGGGTCACGCCGACGGTATATGCCATATTTATGTTGACGCAAAGGCCGATGTCGATATGGCGGTTAAAATTACCCTCGATTCTAAAGCCCAGTATTGTGCGGTCTGCAATGCCGCCGAGACGCTTCTGGTTCATAAGGATATTGCGCAAAAATTCCTGCCGCCGGTTAAGCAGGCTCTTGAAGGCAAACAGGTTGAGCTTCGCGGATGTGAAAAGACGAGAAAAATAATCGATGTAAAACCAGCCGATGAGGCGGATTGGAAAACCGAGTATCTCGATTTGATTCTTTCAATAAAGGTTGTCGATTCGCTCGATGAGGCGATTGAGCATATAAATGCTTACGGTTCGCATCATACCGATACGATTGTGACGGCAGACGAAAACGCCGCCGAGAAGTTTTTGAATCTGGTTGACTCAGCCGATGTGTTTTTAAACGCCAGTACGCGATTTGCCGACGGCTTTCGCTTCGGACTTGGCGCGGAAGTCGGCATAAGCACTAACAAGATTCACGCCCGCGGCCCGGTCGGCCTTGAAGGGCTGCTTATATATAAATGGAAACTTCTTGGCAGCGGACATATTGTCGCCGATTATTCCGGGTCGAACGCAAAAAAATTTACGCATAAGAAATTGGAAAAGGATTTTAAAATCTGATGCGCAACTTTACTAACGCAAAACGAATAGCCGTTAAAATCGGCACAAACACGCTCAGTAAAAACGGTGGTGTTGATGCTGCTTATATCCGTTCCGTAGCGTCTCAGGTGGCCGAGCTTGTCAAGGCCGGCAGGGAAGTTGTTATTATCAGTTCCGGCGCAATCGGAATGGGAGCGGGCAGAATAGGTCTGACCGAGGCTGTCAAAGAAGTGAAAATGCGTCAGGCCTGTGCCGCCGTCGGCCAGCCTTTGCTTATGACCGAATACAGAAAGGCGTTCGATAAATTTGGTCTTGCCTGCGGTCAGGTGCTTTTGACGGCGGAGGTGCTTAGCAATCGAAAGACATATCTGAATTTGAAAAATGCCATTGAAACACTTTTGAAACTCGGCGTTGTGCCGGTTTTGAATGAGAACGATTGCATATCGACTGCGGAAATCGGTACAGCGTTCGGCGATAACGATAAATTAAGCGCACTGGTCGCAAGCAAGCTCGATGCCGAGGTATTAATAATTTTAAGCGACATTGACGGGCTCTATGATAAGGACCCCCGCAAATTCAGCGGCGCGAAACCCGTTAAAGTGGTTTACGAGATTACCGATGCGATTATAAAAAGCGCCGGTGCTGGAGGAAGTAAATTTGCCTCCGGCGGGATGAGGAGCAAAGTAGCGGCTGCTCAGATTGCCGCAAACGCAGGCTGTCGAATTGTTCTTGCAG
>JAQTQF010000303.1 GCA_028712345.1 Phycisphaerae bacterium
GTTTACCTGTAATGTCAACGACATATTTCCTGTTTTTTATATTACTACCGACGATGGAATCCTTACGGACCCTATTTCCCATCGGGTCATATTTGAGAGAGATTGAATCACCGCCGGTGTCTGCAAAACGGAGTTTGCCGTCCCAGTTATACGCACAGTTTTGAGTGCCAATTTTAATTCTATCTTACAAATTCCTCTCTTTTAAAATCATAATGCCTTCTGTTCTGGAAGATTACATTTTTAAGTCTCGGCAGATTTTTGATAAAAGCAACCTTGCCATCTATAACATTAGTGGATTCTATAAATCTCAGTTCGGAAAGATTTTCGAGTTTTTCAACCGGCCTTAGCGATTCAATTCGTTTGCAATTAGAGACGCTTAGTTTAACAAGGCCGGCAAGTTCGCCTATCGCAGAGATATCATTAATTTTACTGCATCCTTCAATCTCAAGGGTATTCAGGTTCGGCAGCAATTTTATACCCTCGATACTTTCGAGTTTCGTTGCCGCGTAAATGCCCAGCGATTTAAGATTTTTCAGCATTTGGACATCGCCGATGGACTTGATATTCGGCACCTTGAGCGACAGTTCTTCTAAACTTTCGATTTGGGCCAGCTGCGACAAGTCCCCGCCCTGCGGATTATATTTGTAAATGAAAAGTGATTTAAGCTTTTGGAGCCTGTCCAGACCGATGATGCCCTTTCGCCAAAAGACGGACAGATGACTAAGATTTTCAAATCCGCCAAAATCAATCGGCGTTTTGCAGTATGTACTAATACTCAATCTCCTAATATGCTTCATATCTTTCAGACGGTGTATCACAGCTATATCCTCGATTGTGTAGTCGCATATTTCCAGGGAAAGTAAGCCGATAAACTTTTCGAGCATATCCAGGCTGCCTCTGAATCCTTTAGCCCAGTTAAGTTCAAGCTCAACAATACCATTACCGGCGCAGTATTCTACTATATCCTCCGTAAGTTCGCCGAGGACAACCATCTTTTTGCCGAATTCGCCTTTTTCTATTATAAATTTTTCCATTTTTTTATTTTCACCTTGTCAGCCGTTGCCTTCTTACCGGCCCGACGGCGTTTATGACATTTTCAAGTTTACCCACACCGCCGAGGTTGTCAATCCTTGCCTGCTCAGCCAATTCCCTGGCCACCTTTCCGCCGCCAACGGATGTTGTTTTTAATGTCTTTAAATTCTTGACAGGCACTTTGCCACTCCTTATGTGCTGAGCTATTCTTTTGGGAACATTTGACGATTGTCCCACATAGGTCTTTCCGCTTGAAGATGTAAACTCATAAATTCCTTCCTTAACGGTCAGCGCTGCTTTGCCGGATGGCCGCATTTTACCGGCAAACCGAGCATTTCTCAACTGATTTGCTCCTGTCGTTGCCAGTGTCAGCACCCCTTCGCCGCCGAGGAACTTGCTTGCCTTGTGTAAACTGTCTTCCTTTACGATAAGGTCTCTCGACCAGTCCGGCGAAGGAATGTAATCAAGTTTTTTGTCGCAAATCAGCGCACCGGAATAATTCCATATACCCAGTCCCATATTTGCCGTGCCAATTACGCCATCCTGAACGCCGTTTACAGTATTCAAAACTCCCTGTGTTATTCCATCCATTGTTCCGACCGCCATCGCCTTGGCGCTTTGAGCGTTCAACTGACGGTCAAACTCCATTGCCGTTTTGTAAGATTGCAGGCATCTGTTGGCTTTTTTGCAAACGGGATTTGGGAATTCACCTATGCAGGGGGTCTCTGTGCACTCGGCCTGAAGACTCTGACAGTGTTGTTTAACGACTCGCGAGATTCTTCTCAGCTCGGCCCTGGCCTGGCCAAATCCAAGCAGAAATTTTATGTCGTCCATCACCGAGCTTTTCAGCCCTAACGGGTCGGATAGGAGCAGCGGATTATTCCCCGCATAACTGTAAAGATTTAATCCATCAGCAAATCCAAGCGGGTCGATACTGAGAAATATCCCCATATCGGCATCGTAATATCTGTTGGCACAATAATATTTTCCAATTTCAGCGTCATAGTAATATCCTGCGAATCTAAATCCGCTTTCCAAATTGCCCTCGGCAACCCTGCCGAAAACATCATATTTAAATCGGCTGATACTATCTCTATCGCTGGCAACCGCACAAACAGAGCCCAAAGCGTCTTTCAGGCAATACCATTTGCTTTCACCTGCCCAGCCGAGCGAAAATTCATTCTCCGCAGCAAAAGCCGCAAAATCCACAAGGTCTATCATTCCACTTTGGTCATAATCAAAATCGGGATCAAAACCAGCCTGGCCCGATTCAAAAAGATAAGCCTGACAGAACTCACCAAGAAGTTTAATACCGTTTTGGTCGCCCGGCATCTCCGGCAGTAGTTTTGCGATAATATCCGTAAATCCGGTCCCATAGATATATTCAGCTTCAATTGTTACGGTATTTGAATCGCCCGGCAGGAACTCGGCAATCATCCTGTTGTTCAGGTCACAATAAAACAGTATTTCTTTTTGGCTGTTCTTTTTGTATATTCTCCTGCCGAGCGCATCATAGGCAAATTCGGCGACTGTTTGCGTACCCTGTCTGACTTTGACAAGATTATTCAGTATGTCGTATTCATACTCGAAATCGTACATTCCCTCGCTGCTCAAATTACCGCTATCATCCCAGTAAAGATTCGCATCAAATGTAAAACCACCGAAATAGGTGTCCGTGTGAA
>JAQTQF010000304.1 GCA_028712345.1 Phycisphaerae bacterium
AGCAGCATCATTGGTGTGCAAAGTACTGAAAACAAGATGTCCAGTCAGGGCAGCTTGGATTGAAATTTCAGCAGTTTCCAAGTCACGAATTTCACCAACCATTATGATGTCAGGATCCTGCCTCAGGAAGGAACGCAGCGTGCGGGCAAAAGTCAGACCTATTTCCGGCCTTACAAGCACCTGATTAATCCCCGGCATTTCGTACTCGATAGGTTCTTCTGCCGTAAGAATACGCTGGTCTATGGTGTTGATTTCATGAAGATATGCATAAAGCGATGTTGATTTGCCAGATCCTGTCGGGCCAGTAACAAGGATTATACCATTAGGCCTCTCAATGATCTTCCTGATAAGTTTGGCATCACGGTCATTCATTCCAAGCTGTGTAAGTTGAATGAATGCGCCGCCTCTCTGAAGAAGACGCAAGCTAACACTTTCTCCGTACACTGTAGGCATGGTCGAAACACGTATATCAATATCCTGTCCCTGAACCCGAAGGCCTATTCTTCCATCCATGGGAAGACGCTTTTCCGCAATATCAAGATTGGCCATTACCTTGATTCGGGAAATAATGGCAGCTTGGAACCTGTTTAACTGTGGCGGGACTGGTGTTTCATGCAAAACTCCATCGACCCTGTACCTTATACGAAGCTTTTTCTCCATCGGTTCAAGGTGAATGTCCGTCGAGCCCTGTTGACAAGCTTCCCAGATAATCTGGTTAACAAACTTGACTATAGAAGCTTCCTGATCAAGTTCACCGAGATCAACCTTATCCAATGTCGTATCGAGAGCCACTTCAAAGCGATCATCCTGTATCATTTTGTCGACGGTTTCTGCACCCACTCCATAAAACTTTTTTGCCGTTTTTGCAATATCAGCAGAAGTACTTAAATTAAGGCGAACTCGGGTTCCTGCTGCCAGGCGCAAGACATCGAGGAGTCCAGGATTTAATGGATCGTTGGTCGCGATAATCAGCATACCTCTGTCAAGAGCAAGCGGTATAACATTATACTGGAATACAGCCTTGGTGGGCAGGCGCTCAAGAACCTCTGGCGGAATATCCGCTGTACCAAGACGGACAAACGGCATATTTATCACTTTCCCTATTGCCTGTAGAAAAGGCTCTTCCTCTGCAAAGCCTTCTTTGACAACAACATCAGTAATATTCGCCTCACCTCCACGGACAGTTCCAATGAGCGTTTCGATCTGCTCGTCGGTGAACATACCTGTTCGCTTCAATATATCGGTCAAATAAGATGTGGAGATCGCCGCCATATCAATTCCCCGCCGTTTACAAATTGTCAGAAATTATATACCAGTCCTGCCAAATAGCCAAATGTCAAAATTACATTTCGATTATATCTTCAACTACCTTCTTCCCTTTTGACTCAGCAGCCCAAGCTGCTTGTTTTGCTATTCCCATAAGTATTTTAACGTCATCTATCGTTAAAGTGCCACGTGAAAGAATTCGGCGTACACCCTGCATCATATGATCCGCCTTGTCTTCTTTCATAAAGCCAATTCGCAGGAGAGTATCCCGCCACATCACGAACATTCGCTCCCTAACCTCCGATGGCGCTTCGGGCGACTTCTCTATTATCGGCTCATACGTGCCCAGCGCCATAAAAATCTCATAACAACATATCAGTACAGCCTGAGCGATGTTTAATGACTTAAAGTCAGATGTTGTGGGAATCTGAATAACCTGTGTGCACAAGGCAAGTTCCTCATTAGATAATCCATTGTCTTCACGTCCGAAAATAATCGCAACCTTGCCTGTTCGCGCAACTTCCACGGCCTTAGATGCCCATTCCCTTGGTGATTTGGCGTGTTGCCGGTAGAGGCCATCCCTGGCGGTAGTGCCCATCACCGCACCACAATTTGCAATAGCATCAGCCAGAGTTAAATATTCTGTTCTGCTTTCAAGTATATGGACTGCATGGCATGCCATCTTGCGTGCTTCATCCATGTTCAAATTCAGAGGCGTTACCAGAGCCAAATCAGATATCCCCATATTGGCCATCGCACGGCATGTCGAACCAACGTTACCCCCATAAATAGGGTTAACCAGAACTATCCTTATATTATCAAGACTCATTTCGAATCCTCTAACTATATGTCACCCAACTTGCTATATATATGCTTTTTTGTGGTCATTGAGTAAAATTTGATGTTATAACAACACGCGAAAGTTGTAAATTAAGGAGATGAAAATGGATGAATTACTTAAACTCCTGAGGCAAAATGCACTGGAATCGCCTGCTAACATGGCAAAAATGCTCAAACTTTCTGAGAAAGAGGTCAAGGCGAAGATAGCAGAATATGAGAAAAAAGGTATAATTCGCGGCTATCAGGCAATAGTTAACAAAGACCAATTGGATCTGGATACTGTGCGCGCAGTCATTGAGGTTAAGATTACGCCGGAACGTGAAGGTGGATTTGACCGCATTGCTGCCCGTCTTGGTAAATTTCCAGAAGTTGAGTCACTTTTCCTTATGTCCGGAGGATATGATCTGCTTGTGTTTGTAAGCGGGGCGCATTTGAAAGATGTCGCTTTGTTTGTAAGCGAAAAACTGGCGACAATAGAAGGCGTATTGTCCACATCAACACATTTTATGTTAAAAACTTACAAGGATCAGGGAGTCCTGATGGAAACGGAAAAAGAAGATGAAAGGCTCAAAGTCTCACCGTAATTATGTTGCATCTCACTTACGTG
>JAQTQF010000039.1 GCA_028712345.1 Phycisphaerae bacterium
TGTAACATCATAGTCTACTAATACTGTTCCGCTTCCGCCGTAGGCTGTTACCCATCCGTTGGTGACATAGCCGTTAACAAGTGCAGTTTTATCGCCGAGGATAACAAGTTTTCCGCCGGTGATGTCCATAGTTGCTGTGCTGCCGGCATTTTTTGCCATTATGAAATCTTTGCAGTTGATAACGCCGTCGTTCAGGTAAAGATGACCAACGGATGCAGCGCTGTTATAAGCAATTCCGAACCTTGAACCGTTTACATTGATTGTGCCGCCGTTCATATACATTGTACCGTTGCCGCTGAATCCGACATACATTGTGCCGCCGGTTGTAACAGTTCCGCCGCTCATAGTGAAAGTTCCATTGGAACCGGCGTCATAACCCAAAATAATCCAGGAACCGGTTGTGGTGAGAGTTCCGCCTGTCATAGTCAAATCTCCGCCTGATGCTCCGCCAAGTCTTATGGAAGTGGAAACTGCCGAGGTGCTCGAATCAATTAAAGGTCCCGGAGAATTGTAAATGTAGGTCGTATCGACCGAGGTGGGAACTGTGCCGGTATCCCAGTTGCCTCCGAGGTTCCATGCACTGCTGACTGTGCCGTCCCAGTGGGGGGCAGCGGCAAAAACGCTGCCTGCTAAAACGCACAAAATAACTGCTGCTACATAACTTCTTCTACACATTTAACGCCTCCCTTAAAAAATAAAACTTATTGTTAGGCTTCTGCCTCCCAAGCCCGCATTGCTTATGATGAATTTTTAAGAACTACTATGTTTCGCAAAAATATGCCTAAGTTGTATTTTGTATGTTACTGCAAATAACACTATATCGTTATAGCATAGCCTATGTCAAGTTATTTTGTTTAATTTACCAGTAGTTTCCACAGTTATTAAGATATTGGGTATAGATACTATGTATACCTTTTTATGCAATATCCGGTCAACACAACAACTGTTGTGTTGACCGGACAGCCGGATGTATTTCTGCAATCAATTATTTCGATAATGTAAATGTATCGCGAACTATTCCATCTACATTTGTAATCGAGTTGACCGTCAGGCTGTTACCGTTGATTGTAACACAATTTGCCAGCGTATTTTGGTTGTATGTCATTACGAACAGGCCCGGAGAACCGGAGCCGGGTGAATCAAATCCCGCGCCACCTAAGCCGCTCGTAACATAAACCGTACCGACATTGTCAGCGACGGCTATGCCGTTCTTAATTGACCGAGAGCGTTCAAGCAGGTGATTGTGGCCGGCAAAAACGATATCAACATGATACTGGTCAAACAGCGGTCCCCAGGCTGCGATGCAGTCTGTGCGGTTTCCACGGCTGGTATTCGTAGTGTACATAGGAGCGTGCATAAAGGCGAAAATCCATTTGATATTGGGATTAGCTGCTGTGGCCGCAAGGTCTGCAGCTAACCAGTTTTTCTGCAGATTCAAATCTATCTGATAACTTGAAAGATTTATAAAATGCGCGTTGCCGTAATTGAAGCTGTAAACTCTGCCGCCATTGCCACTGGTACCATTGGCCGGGTATCCGTCGCCGTAAAATTGTATATAATTTGCAGAGCCGGTATAGCCGCTCGGCTGGACTTCGTGATTGCCCATAGCGGTCATTATGACTTTTGAACTTGATAAGTCTTTTTCAATCTCGAAGAATTCCGGCCAGAATTTGCTCATCGCTAAAGGAGTTGCGCCTTCCCATACGGTATCGCCGGTTCCGATCGCAAAATCAAAATTCTGTGCCAGTATCCAATTGCATAATACCCGATGTCTTGAGTAGTAAGGTTCGTCGGCAGTCTGTCCGCCGCGAGGGTCGCCGTAAACGGCGAAACTGAACGAGGTTGTATTTTCTTCGGCAGTGGTAAATGTATTGTCTGCGCCGACTGTGCCGTCGCTTGAGCGGACACGATAATGATATGTTGCTCCTGGTGTCAGGCTTGTAAGTTCAACATGATGAAAATTGCTTACCGTTGCTATCGTTGCGGTTGAACCGTAAGAAATTGTGGGACCATAATCAACGGAGCTATTGCCTGTGGCGGTCGGATTCCACCAGTTGACCACGACCGAATTCGTTGGGTCGTTTCTCCAGGTCAAATATGGATAAACCGGCGTTGTCGAAAGCGGAACAGTCGTGAAATTCCACAAATCGCCTGTAACAGTACCTAAGCTGCCGATTTCGTCTATACGCCAGTAATATGTTGTGCTGTAATCGAGCGTGCCGGGGTTATATGTCGCGGCAGTTTGATTTCCTATGGATGCAGGAGGATTTGCTGTGCCGAAATAAACATTATGTGAAGCTGCTCCCGCACCTGCCGTCCAGCTGAGTGTTGTATCTCTGGCAACACTGGCTGCGCCATTTGCCGGAGACGGGTCAAACGCCTTGCCGGACTGGGTGGTGAAAGACCAGATGTTGCCCTTGAAAGTATCAACACTATTCACTTCATCTATACGCCAGTAATAAGTCGTATCAGTTGCGAGTGTGCCGGGATTATAGTTTGTTGAACTCTGATTGCCCTTGAATACGGGATTTGTGCTTGTTTTCCAGTCCTCCGCGAGCAGGGTGTAATCGTAAAGGTCCACGATATTGTCATCGTCAATTCCCGCATAAGGTTCTGTGCCTGTCGGATCAGAAAGCCAGTATCCGGTTAGCATTGACAAATCAATCCAATCGACAATACCGTTACCGTTCAGGTCGCCCAGCAGTCTGTTTGCGTTATTGACATCACTTGAATTAGTGCCGAGATATACATCATGCGAAACGGCACCGATGCCTGCCGTCCAGCCGAGAATCTTATTGAATGCTATGTTTATCGCGCCGCTTGCGGGGTCCGGGTTTTTCGCTTCGCCAGTTGCCGTCGTAAAATTCCAGACATCGCCGGTAGTGGTCCCTGCGCCGCTGACTTCGTCTATTCGCCAGTAGTAAGTGGTGCCCAACGCAAGTTGACCGGGATTGAAGGCTGTTCCGGCCTGATTGCCCTGGAATGTGCCGGGGCTTGCCGTGCCGAAATAGATGTTATGCGATATTGCGCCAAGGCCTGCTGTCCAGCTTAGGGAAGTATCTCTTGATATATTTACAGCTCCGTTTGCCGGAGTGGGATTATCGGCCTTATTGGAGCCAACCGCCCATACCGTGGTTTTGCCTGGTGTTGTAACATTATAATCATAGTGTACATTGCTCGGCGAGTCATAGCCCTTAATCCAGCCGTTGCTGATATAGCCGGCTATTGCGGAAGTTACATTTCCATTTATGATAAGTTTGCCCGATGTGATATCGAGTTTTGCAGCTCCTCCGCCGGCGGCCATATTAAAAGTCGATACTGTAATAGTGCCTCCGTCTAAATTGACAGTACCCACGCTTGTAGCGGCAACTCCATTAGCGATGCAGAAAAGCCCGCCAATGGTTATACTTCCGCCGGTTATATTTATCGTTCCTACGCCGGCATTTCCTACATAGAACCAGCTTCCGACGGTAATGCTGCCGCCGCTGATATTCAAAACACCCGTTTCGTTATAGCTTTGACCCATTGACCATGTATTTGTGCAGGTAAGCACGGCACCGGGTTGTACGGTCAGAATCCCGCCGCTTACACCGCCCAGCGTCATATCCATAAATGTCGGAACCGTCGTTGATACTACAGCTCCGGTTGGGGATTTGAAGCCGGCCTTATCGGCAGTACCGGGAATGACATCGCCGTTCCAGTTTGCGGCTGTATTCCAGTTGCTTGTGCCCGCTCCGCCATCCCATTGAATATAGGTCGCAGAACAAACATTGAGAAGATTTGAGAGGAGAACGAACGATACGAGAAATAAAATACTCTTTTTCATATAACCCTTTCTACGCCTATAATAGGCAACGCGAAAACATGGCTTGAAAATGCCTGTAAAAAACTGTCATTTATATTTACAATAGCCACTGATATATACGATGCTTATATAATATCGGGACACAAATACCGCCCCTTAATTTTCGGAGATGAAAAAGCGACGACACCCCTAAGGCTCGTCCCATAAAAAGACCCGCCCCCGGCCATTTCACAAAATTAACGGCACCAAAAATTAAATCAAAAATACCGATGGTAAATGTGCAAACTGCACTACAAGTCCCATTATACCCACATTTATTTTAAAATCAATAGATTTGTTTAAATTAGGCAAAATAGCTAAAAGGTACTGAATGTGGTCTTTAGATGGTTACGATTTTTTATTACCGGGGGGTCTGGGCAGGTTCGATATAAGGTTTGGAGACCTTGTAAAAGTCCAGGTGCCGCTGAAACTGTCCAAGTGTATATTCATCGTTTTTATCGACCAGATTCAGGGCTTTTTGTGTTATTTCGATCGCCTCGGCAAATCTGCCCGCCGAGGCGTAAGCGGCTCCGAGCGTATCGAGTACCGCGGGATTATTATAATTGGTCTCGCGGCCTAATTCTTCGGCAATACGAATTGCTTCAGAAGGATTTCGCATATTCGGGTCGGGACAGGTCGCCAAAGTCCAGGCCATATTGTTTCTGGCAAGATGTGCAATGAGTTTATTCTGTGTTACCTCGGCGGCGTGTGAAGACAAGGTTATACTGTTTTTCCAGTAACCAATCTGAAGATATGCCGATGCGCTCATTGCTGTGATTGCAATGAACATAGCCGATGTCAGCACAGCTTTGCCGTGTTTTCTGTTCGCCAGCAAATCACTCATTCCCCAGGCAACCATTATAGAAAGCCCTATATAGGAAACATAGGTGTATCGGTCAGCCATGGCCTGGACGCCGACCTGTATAAATCCGATTACGGGGACGAGTATTCCCAAAAACCAGAACCAGCCGACGAATAAATACTTCTGCCGATGAAATTTTAATACGAAAACGGAAACGCCGGCCAGAATCGCAACCGATACGACAATCTGCCAGACAGGCAGAGGTAAAGGCGGATAAGGATAAAGAAATGAAAGTTTGGCGGGCCAGAAAAATTTGGCGATGTATCTGCCGTATGAAATCATCGCGTTAAAGAAACGGACTTGCAACGGCAGTACATCCGGCCTGACGACTGTCCCCGTTATTTTTTGAAGGTAAAAAGTCAGCGCACTCAAACCTGCTGCCAGGCCGAACAAAGGCAGCTTCTCCCAAACGAGATAACCGAAAGATTTTCGAGATACATTCGTTTTTTTCCTTTTAGCGGTTCCAAATCTGCCCAGCGGCCAGTAGTCAAGCAGCAGCAGCACGAACGGCAGCGTAACAAGCATAGGTTTCGATAACAGGCCGAGCGCATAAAGCAGAAGCACTGAAATATACCGGAGTTTCGTTTGCCGCTGCACATAAGCCGTATATGTCAGCAGAGTCAAAAGAAAGAACAGTGTGCTCAGAACATCTTTTCGCTCGGCAATCCAGGCAACCGATTCGATATGAGCAGGATGCAGCGCGAAGGCGGCGGCGACAAAAAAACTCGGCCAAACCCGATCGGTCATTTTCCTCAGCAGGATAAAAAGCAGCAGGGTGTTTGCGATGTGAAAAAACAGGCTGACTAAATGATGCCCTCCGGCATTGACACCGAATAGTTGATAATCCAGCATATGCGACAGCCATGTCAGCGGATGCGAATAGCCGGTATGACCTGTTGTAAACGCCCAGATGATACTTTTAACCGTAATGCCATTTTGCACATTCGGATTATTTGTAATATAAGCAGGGTCGTCGGCAAAGACAAAATCATGCTCGTGTACCTGCCAGTAAACAATCGCTGTTAAAGCCGTCAAAAGCAGACAGATGAAAAAAACAGGATTTTTTAAGCCGAGCCTGTTCATTTTATTTTACATCCCGGTTTTTATGCCGAGCCTCGATATACGGTTTGGAGGCCTTGTATAAATCCAAATGCTGCTGAAACTGTTCAAATGTCAGTTTGTCGTTCTGGTCAATCAAACTTAAAGCTTTTTGCATCGTTTCAACCGCTTCGTCAAACCTGCCCGCCGAAGCGTAAGCGGCTCCGAGCGTATCGAGTTTGCCGGGGTTTTTATAGTTAGTCGCAATGCAGGCCTGGCGTGCGAGACGAATCGCTTCAGAGGGGTTTCGCATATTTGAATCCGGGCAGGTTGCAAAGATCCAGGCCGCATTATTTTTTACATCAGAATTATTCGGCTCTATTTCAAGTATTCGTTTCATCTGCTCGATTGCATCTTTGAAATTTTCTTCAGACGAATACGCGATAGCAAGGGTTCTTAGATAAGTGGTATTTTTGTGATTGGTAAGCTTACAGGCTTGCTCGGCAAGACGAATCGCTTCGTTAGCGTTGCTGCCTTCAAGTTCGGGATGAGTAACCATCAGGAAAGCTAAATCGTTCATAAAATCAGGCTGATTTGGATTGATTTGGACAGCTTGCCGGAGCTGATCGAGAGCCTGTTCGAATCTGCCCTGCGCGATAAAGGCCTTGGCAAGATTCTTATGAGCTTTGGCTAAGTCGGGCTCAAGCTGTATGGCTTGAGTGAAGTGGGCAATGGCCTGGGTGTAATTACCTTGTATGGCAAGAACAAAGCCGAGATTATTGTGTACGGAAGATGAATTGGGTTGCAAATGCAGCGACTTTCTATAATGCTCAATTGCAAGCGGGATTTTTCCCTGCCGGCTCAAATAATCTCCGAGATTGGTATAAGCAAGATAATTGCCCTTTGTTACATCGATGGCATGCGAAAAAATCGTTTCGGTGTTTTTCCAGTAGCTTACCTGCCGAAAGCTGTATGTTGCAAGTATCGCAAGCACAATTGTTGCAGAGATGCCAAGGATAAATTTTCGATATGGCAATCTTGAAAACAGTTCACTCAGACCCCATGCGAGCATAATAAACAGGCCGATATAAGGAATATAGGTATAACGGTCCGCCAGAGCCTGGTCGCCGACCTGCACCAGACCTATAACGGGAACAAGAGTGCCGGCAAAGAAGAACCATCCTGCCGGCAGATATTTTTGCTGCCGTCCAAGCCGAATTACAAAAACGGATATAGCGATTAGCAATAAAATACTAATCGCTATCTGCCAGGTCGGCAGGCCGGCTTGAGGGAACGGATAGAAGATTGCGAGATTTGCGGGCCAAAACATTTTACCGATATATTCTGCGTAAGAGACGACGGCGTTGGCGGCTCTGTTTTGCAGAGGAATATTATGGATATCAGCCACCGCTCCGCTGCTTCGCTGAACAAAAAAAGTAATTATGCTTAAAATTGCGGAAAGAACAAAGAAAGGAATTTTTTCGAGAACAAGATAACCAAAAGATTTTTGAGATACGCTCATTTTTTTATTTTTAACGGTTCCAAATCTCCCCAGCGGCCAATAGTCAAGCAGCAGAAGCACAAACGGGAGAGTAACAAGCATTGGTTTAGCCATCAGGCCAAATGCGAAAGCCAGCAATGCAGGAAAATATCTGGCTTTGGTCTGCCGTTGGGTATAGCGATAGTAAGCCAGCAATGTCAGCATAAAAAAGAGCGTACTTAAAACATCTTTTCGTTCGGATACCCAGGCTACCGATTCAGTGTGCATCGGATGAAGAGCGAAAAGAGCCGCGACCAATGCGCTCGGCCAGAGAGAGCCGGTCATCTTTTTCAGAACCGCAAACAGCAGCAGGGTATTGATGATGTGAAAGAATACATTTACCAGATGAATCCAGCCGGGATCGGGGCCAAATAACTGGCAGTCGAGCATAAGCGATAGTCCCGTGAGCGGATGCCAGTTTCCTACTTGTCTGGAGGTAAAGGCCCAGATGATATTATCTGTTTTAAGCCCCGTTGTTATATGCGGATTCTCGGAAACATATGCAGTGTCGTCTAAGGTTATAAAATCGAAATTGCGGACCTGCCAAAAGACCAGTAATGTACTCCCAGCCAGGATAGAATAAATGAAAACAGTGAGAGATTTCTTCGCAAATTTCGGCATAATGCGCACTATATTGATAAACATACTTATTGTCAAGAGGAGGGGAATTCTCATAAAAAAAGCAAGCCTTTTTAAGGGCTTGCTTTAGTACTTTAAAAAATCTGTCCTGTTGTTGCTATCGTTTGCGTCTAATCAGACCAAAAGCTCCGATAGTGAGCAGGCCTATTGTTGCCGGCTCTGGTACATACACAGTTGTTGCACCCGGCGTTGTGATGTCATAGTCATAAAAGACATCTTCGCCGTCGTTAATAAGGCCATTGGTGATCCACAGCTCAACGGTCGCGGTATCATCGCCCAGGAGAACTAATTTTCCCGAGTTGCTGATATTGATAGCCGCAGTGCCGGTCCCAATCTTCAGAGTGCTTGCCGTCAGTATTCCGCCGGAAAGGTTTATCTCGCCATATCCGCCTTGATAACCGATATTGAGGTCATCATCGCAGGTAAAGCTGCCGCCGGTCATATTGAATATGGCCGAGCCGGCGCGTCCTAAGTACAGATGGCCGTTAGCTCCGGCAGGGTCGCCAATGTAAACAGTACCGCTGTTCATGGTAATCAATGCAGATGTGCCTGCGTGATAAGCAGTTGACATATAACCGCTTGTTGTGAGGGTGCCGCCATCCATCGTAAGCTCGCCGTAATAGGATGACCCACCCGGGTCACTCGTGTCTGCTTGGCCCAAAAATACACGATACGCAGAACCTACATCGCCCACTCCCATAATCGGGCCGCCGCCGACAGTAGTAGAACCTATCTCTGCCTCATCTGCGGGATAAAGCACGGCGTCAGGAGTATAACCGAATGCCCAATTGGCAACATTGTTCCACTCGTTGTCTCCGGCGGTGCCAACCCAATGGTTGTCAGCCGCGGAAGCGATGCCGGCTATGCCCAGCACTAACAATGAAACTAATACCTTCTTCATCTTCTTCCTTTCTTAAAATTATTTGCGTCTGATCAAACCAAAAGCGCCAACTGCCAGAATACAGAGTGTTGCCGGTTCAGGTATTGCCAAAACGGTGTTTGTTCCATCGAAAGTAATCCACTCATCAAGGAACTCTTCGCCGTCGCTCTGAATCCAGCCGTTATCTCTGTAAGCTAGAACTTGTTCGATCTGGTCGCCTGCAAGAACGACTTTACCGCTGCCGGTGATGTCCAGCAGAGTATCGCCTGTTCCGCCGCTTGGCCTCATATTGAGGATGCCAGCTACAGTAACTGTACCGCCGCTGATGTATGCATAACCGCTTGCTGTCGAACCGTTGGCAAATCTCCAATCGCCGGCCACATTAATAGTTCCGCCACTCACAATTGTCCATCCCTTTGTTTCTGCGCCGGAATTGCCATATCCAGTGGCCATATAGCCACCGACATTGCAGGTGCCGCCAGTCATAATGAACTTGCCCCATCTGGTGGATGAGCTGGATGCACCGTGACGGAAATAGTCCACAGTCGTCAGTGTGCCGCCGTTGAGTGTTACGGTCGCAAAATTCCCTGGTATGAGAGCCTGAGAATCGCCGCCGATTTCAAGCTGACCTACCTCGGCATCTCCGCTGTTGATTATGGGCATATAATTGGTGTTCATATGAGTCTGAAATGTTCTCGTATTGGTCGTGTCAGTCAAACTCGGAACAACGCCGTCGTCCCAGTTGGCCGCATCGAACCAATCACTGCTGGCAGCACTTGTCAGCCAGTCATTGGATGCCAATACGCTGCTGGCTACGCCCAGCACCAATGCTAAAATAAGCAACTTCTTCATTTTTTTTACCTCCACAAAACAACAAATTAACACTTACTACCTGTGCCGCAAAAATGTAGCCGAATAATCCCACAAGGATTAAGATATTCTAAAAATTTCAAGACTAAAGCTAACTAATTAAGATATCTGTTGATGAGTATAGGAAGATAATCAGAACCGTTCCGGTTTGCATAGATGCTGTCAGTACCACAGACACCATCACATACAACCGCGATGGTCAACGGACTGCCGAGCATAGCTAACAACCTCTTCATACTCTTCCTTCACTCAACGACTTAAGAAGCGATACACTCTTCACCCTTCGACACGCCGCCGAATCGCTCCAAAGTAGAACATACCCTACTCCCCAAAAAGGAGTTATCTCACAAAGCTGTCTCTATATACACAGAGACTTTCGCCTATTTTTGAATTATATCGAAAATCCACCGCTGTGTCAAGTTTAATTCGTTTTTTATCAAAGTTGTTGTAAAAATTTTAGCCAAATTACCTATATTGCGTCTTTGAGGAGTTAATGATAATTTGGATTGAGAAATATATGATTTGCAGTGAAATGTAGGATTATGATTCGTTTTTGCAAATTTGCAAAACAGCACTATTCAAGGTCTATAATACGCAAAATATAATAAATTTAATAAAAATACAGCAGGGATACGAAGCGTTGCTGGTTGTGAATACCTACTTGTTGATCAAGCTAAACAATTTCTTTGCCAGTTCGGCGTCCAGAGCTTTTAAGATTTTGTATTCTTCAATGGCTGAAGTCTTATTGCCGGCGGCTAAGTAAACAGTACCAAGATTATAGTGTGCCTCGGCATAATCCGGCTTGGTTCTTATGGCCTGCTTATAGGCTTCTATCGCATCCTGATACCGGCCAAGGATATGCCAGGCGGCGCCAAGATTGCAATATGCTTTGGCATAATCAGGCTTGATTTCGATGGCTTGCTTATAGGCTTCTGCT
>JAQTQF010000040.1 GCA_028712345.1 Phycisphaerae bacterium
AAAAGAGCTGATGGATATCGAAGTTGCCCCTGTAGAACGTAAAATCGTTACGACTATTGTTAGGATGGTGGGTAAGGTGGATTACGATGAAACAAACCTTGCCTATATTACTGCATGGGTACCGGGAAGGCTGGATAAACTATACGTTGATTATACCGGAGTACCCGTCAACAAGGGTGATCACATGGTCTATCTTTACAGCCCTGAATTGATAAGTGCCCAGGAAGAATTGCTGCAGGCAATTGAAGCGGTTAAAAACATCCAGAAAACTGAACTTGGTGTTATGCGTGAGATGACTGAATCCACGGCAAAATCCGCTCGTGAGAAGCTGCGGCTGTGGGGGTTGATGCCTGAACAAATCACTGAAATTGAAACAACCGGGCAGGTCACAGACCATATGACGATTTACTCTCCGACAAGCGGTATAGTTATTCATAAAAATGCCCTTGAAGGGATGTATGTTCAGACCGGTACGAAAATTTATACGATTGCCGATCTTTCAAAAATATGGGTAAAATTGGATGCCTATGAGTCCGACCTTGTATGGCTCCGTTATGGCCAGCAAGTAGAGTTTACGAGCATTTCTTATCCGGGTCAGATCTTCAAAGGTACAATAAGCTTTATCGACCCTATCCTGAACGACAGAACCAGGACGGTAAAAGTCCGTGTAAATGTCCAAAATCCTGATGGAAAGTTAAAGCCTGGTATGTTTGTCAAAGCGGTCGTTCAATCTCAGGTAGCTGCCGGCGGGCGAATTATGAATGCCGAGCTGGCCGGTAAGTGGATTTGTCCGATGCATCCCGATGTTATCAAAGAAACCACCGGCATTTGTGATATTTGTAAAATGCCTCTGGTTACGACAGAAACTCTAGGTTATGTAAGTGATGATCCATCGCTGGCTGAAAAACCGCTGGTTATCCCTGTATCTGCCGCATTGGTAACGGGCACACGTGCCATCGTTTATGTGCAGGTACCTGATACTGAAAAGCCGACTTATGAGGGAAGAGAGATCGCTCTTGGACCCAGAGCTGGCGATTACTACCTGGTACGAAGCGGTCTGAGCGAAGGTGAGCTTGTTGTTGTTAAAGGTAATTTCAAGATTGACAGCAGTCTCCAGATTATGGCCAAGCCCAGTATGATGACACCGGAAGGAGCAGGCGGAGGCAGTATGCTTGATCATGGCCCACGAACAAAAAAGGATGAAGGTGACACCCAAGCTGCTGTTGAATTACCTGCTTTGTCCAAAAACCAGATTCAAGCTGTTCTCGCCAAAGCCGAGGTCGTAAAAGATGCTGTCGGCAGCGAAGACATCCAGAAAATCAAAACAGCTTTTTCCGAATTTGACCAGTCTATTAAGAATGTTGATATGGAACTATTGGCAGGGCTGCCGCATATGTTATGGATGGAATATCATATGAGGCTCAGTAATGATGCTATTGAAGGTATGGAAGCTGAAACCCTGAAAGATGCGATAAAGGCAGCTAAATCCCTGGCAGAGAATATAAGTTCCGTAGCCGCTAAATTTGGTTTGATTCGTCGACACTCAGACATCGTCAGGGCGAGTATAAGTGATAATTTCCGTATTCAACTGGCAAAGGTTTTTGAAGGTTATTTTGCAATGCAGCAGGCCCTCTCAAATGATAATGTGAAGCTGGCGGCTGAATCCGCGAAGCAGGCATTGGATGCACTCAAAACGGTGGATATGAAATTACTAAGCGGCAGCGATCATGACAAGTGGATGAAATTTTCGGCAGAACTTGAATCAGTATTATCCAAAGCTGGTGAGAATAAGGATATCAAGTTAATCCGTGAAGACTTTCATCTGATGTCACAACAATTAGCACAGGTGGCAGAGCATTTCGGTTCGACCGGACAATCACCTTTTTATTTGCTGCACTGTCCAATGGCATTCGATAACACAGGAGCAAACTGGCTGCAGGATAATGAGCAGACACGTAATCCATATTTTGGGCAGAAGATGCCCCAGTGCGGTGGAGTAAAAGAAATTATCGACGTGAAAGAAATCTGGGAAAAGAAAGATAAATAATATGGACGATAAATATTCTTCTGAACAAACCGCAGAGCAAAAATCACTGATAGGAAAGCTTATGCGTTTTTGCCTGACTAACAAGCTTGTGGTCGGGCTGCTCGTCTTATTTGTAATTTTTTGGGGCATAATAGCTGCGCCTTTTGACTGGGATGCTGGGGGGCTTATACGTAAGCCAGTTCCTGTTGACGCCATTCCTGATATAGGTGAAAATCAGCAGATTGTTTTTACCGAATGGATGGGACGCTCGCCTCAGGATGTTGAAGACCAGATATCTTATCCACTTACAGTATCGCTATTAGGGGTACCGGGCGTCAAGACTATCCGCAGCTATTCATTTTTCGGGTTTTCCTCTATCTACATCATCTTCAAGGAAAATGTTGACTTCTATTGGTCACGAACCCGTGTTTTAGAGAAACTAAATTCTCTTCCAGCCAGCACTTTGCCTGAAGGAGTCCAGCCGGCCCTTGGGCCTGATGCCACAGCCCTTGGACAGATTTTCTGGTACACACTCGAAGGCCGTGATTCTGAAGATAAGCCTGCTGGCGGCTGGGACATGGAGGAATTGCGCACCATACAGGACTGGTATGTCCGGTACGGCCTGCTGTCTGCTGACGGGGTAAGCGAGGTGGCATCAGTTGGAGGATTTGTCCGTGAATATCAGATTGATGTCGATCCTGACGCTATGCGAGCATATGGTGTAAGCTTTGCGGATGTTTATCATGCTGTAAAATCATCGAATATCGATGTCGGCGCCAAAACGATGGAACTGAATCGCGTTGAGTATTTCATACGTGGCATAGGCTTTATCAAACAGATCGCTGACATCGAAGACAGTGTTGTCAAAGTTGTAGATAACGTTCCTGTTCTGGTAAAAGATGTCGCCGTAGTCTCATATGGACCTGCATTGAGACGAGGAGCTTTGGATAAAGGAGGCACAGAGGCTGTAGGCGGGGTTGTTGTTGCGCGTTATGGTGATAATCCATTGGCAGTCATTAAAAATGTTAAAAAGAAAATTACTGAAATTGCTCCAGGCCTGCCTTCAAAGGTTCACATAGATTTTTCAAAAGTCTCAGCAGATCAGCTCAGACAATTCGGCACAGAACACGGTTTCGCCACATACAATGGCGCTAAAATCAATCAGGATGCCTGGTTAAATTACCTGCGCGAAACTTCTGTTCAGGATTGGCCGAAATGGGCAACAATAAGCAAGGTTAATATTGTACCATTCTATGACAGAACAGGATTGATTTACGAAACTCTTGGAACACTTAACTCCGCCCTTACCGAAGAAATTCTCATCACCATAATAGTAGTTATCTTGATGGTAATGCACTTGCGGAGCAGCATACTGATAGGTGGCCTGTTGCCTTTGGCAGTATTGATGTGCTTTATCGCAATGAAATTTTTTGGTGTAGACGCCAATATTGTAGCTTTATCCGGCATCGCAATTGCCATCGGAACTATGGTGGATATGGGGATTGTTATCTGTGAAAATATATTGCGGCATCTCGATGAAGCGGATCCACAGGAAAACAAGCTTGAAGTTATTCACCGTGCAGCAAGCGAAGTTGGAAGTGCTGTATTAACGGCAGTTTCGACAACAGTGATTAGCTTTTTACCCGTCTTTACAATGATAGGTGCTGAAGGCAAACTCTTTAAGCCTCTGGCATTTACCAAGACCTTTGCACTAATCTCTTCGGTTATAGTGGCTTTGACTATAATACCTCCTGCAGCTCATATTTTGTTTTGCAGTAAAATATCTATCAACGGCAAAAGGATTAAAATTGCTCTGCATCTGGCGGTTGTTTTTATCGGAGTTATTGCAGGATTTTTATTAAGCTGGTGGGCGGGTTTTGCACTTATTCTTTTTGGGGCTTATTATCTGGCAAGTGACTACATTCCTGAGAATATAAAACACTTTGGCCCATGGGTTGCAAATATGCTTGCCGTATTGTTTGTTGGCGTGCTGCTTACCGAGCATTGGGAGCCGATAGGGGCAGAAGAGGGGTTTTTACGAAACTTCATATTTATTGCCCTTTTAATTGGACTACTGCTTGGTGCATTCAGAGTGTTCCAGCATTTTTATCCTGTAATTCTTCGATGGTGTTTGCGTCATAAGCTGTTATTTTTATCAATGCCCTGCACCCTTCTCGTATTAGGCGGATTTGTTTGGTCTGGTCTTGGCAAGGAGTTTATGCCGCCTTTGGACGAAGGCTCATTTCTGTATATGCCTACAACGATGGTTCATGCTTCGGTCGGTGAGGCAATGGATGTTCTAAGTAAACAGGATATGGCTCTGCAAAATATACCGGAAGTTGATAGCGTCGTAGGAAAATTTGGCCGGGCAGAAACACCTCTGGATCCCGCCCCGATATCCATGATAGAAACAGTGATTAATTATAAGCCGGAATATATAACAGACAAAGGCGGCAATCGAGTTAAATTCCGATACGATAAGAAAACGGTCAGTTTTGTTCGCGATGAGTTTGGCGAGCTTATTCCTGATCCGGATGGAAGGCCGTACAGGCAATGGAGAGATGAGATTAAAAGTCCGGATGATATTTGGAAAGAGATAACAAGGGCAACCAAAATACAAGGATCTACTTCCGCACCGAAATTACAACCAATAGCTGCCCGAATCGTTATGCTTCAAAGTGGCATGCGTGCGCCTATGGGTGTTAAGATCAAGGGTCCGACCCTCGATATTATTGAAAAAGTTGGTCTTGAAATTGAAGGATTTCTAAAAGAAGTCCCTTCAGTAGAGCCAGCCGCGGTTTTTGCCGACCGTATAGTTGGGAAACCTTATCTGGAAATTATTCCTGATCGAAAAGCGTTGGCCCGTTATGGTGTTCCAATGCGTGCATTCCAGGATGTTGTCGAGATTGCCATTGGAGGCAGGAAAGTAACCACGACTGTCGAAGGACGAGAGCGTTTTCCTGTACGCGTCCGGTATCAAAGGGAATTGAGAGATCAAATTGAAACACTTGAAAAGATACTCGTCCCTGCAGCTGATGGTGCACAAATACCAATCACAGAAGTTGCTGATGTTCAATATGTCAGAGGGCCACAAGTCATCAAAAGTGAGGATACGTTCCTGACAGGCTATGTTCTTTTTGATATGAAATCCGGCAATGCGGAAGTAGACGTTGTCGAACAGTGCCAGTCATATCTGCAGGAAAAAATAGATTCAGGCCAATTTGTCTTACCGCCTGGCGTCAGCTACACTTTTGCGGGCAATTATGAAAACCAGATACGGTCACAGAAGACGCTTGCTGTTGTGTTGCCTCTGGCGTTGTTTATTATTTTCCTGATACTATACTTCCAGTTCAAATCGGTTATGACCACTTCATTAGTATTTAGCGGCATTTTAGTAGCCTGGTCTGGCGGTTTCCTGATGATATGGTTTTATGCTCAGCCATGGTTCCTCGACTTTAATGTCTTTGGAGTGAACATGCAGCAGCTCTTCCAGATACATCCAATTAACTTGAGCGTTGCTGTCTGGGTTGGATTTTTGGCACTCTTTGGAATAGCTTCTGATGATGGCGTTGTGATGGGAACGTATCTTGAACAATCGTTCAGGAATCATAAGCATGACACCATCGAACATATTCGCGATGCTACTGTCTTTGCCGGTAACCGGCGTATCCGTCCATGTCTTATGACCACGGCCACAACAATATTAGCCTTGTTGCCGGTGCTTGCCTCAACCGGACGTGGTTCCGATGTAATGGTACCTATGGCAATACCATCGTTTGGTGGAATGACCATCGAAATCATGACGATGCTGGTGGTACCGGTACTGTACTGCGCTATACAGGAATTCAAATTAAAAGCAGTTTCTCGTAAGCACATTTTCAATGTTGAAATATAATTACTTTAGGAAGGATTAGTTGGATGCGATTTCTTATTAAGCTTTTAATTAGCGTTGTTATTATTATTCTCTGCACACAAATTGGGCGAAGATTACCCACACTGGCCGGTTTGATAGCAGTGATGCCTTTAACGGGGGCTATTGTTCTTATCTGGCTATATGTTGACAATCCTTCCAAGTATACATTGCTGACCCAATATACAAGAGCAGCATTGTGGGGTATTTTACCAAGTATCCTCTTTTTTCTAACAGCCTTTTTCTGCTTTCAAAAACAACTGGCTCTGTCAATTACGCTTTGTATCAGTTTCACTGTGTGGATAGTAGCCGCAGTTTTTCATCAACTGCTATTGGGTAAATGACTGGTTGCCTGTGTTTGTCATCCACGGTTCATTAACCATATGCTAAAAAGTATTTAACGTTCAAAACCATGCCCCCATTATCACAAATAATGGGGACAAAGTTTTGAGGCAACCTGAGTTGTGGTACTTTTTAAGGTCTTTTTAAAGACTTTTTTCATCCTTTTGATTTTGTGGTTTGGCATCAGGATATACAAATGTTGATCCTGTATTGCGTCAGGCCATAGAGCGATTACACATTGGGAATTGGCTATAACGTAACCTATCAACAAAGCGGATATTAGGTGTCTACAAGATGGATAGACTTCCTCTCATAACCATTTTTTTACCTGCAATAAGGTTGACACATTTTTCGAAAAATCTTTTGACAGATTTGAACAACTATATTATTATGTGAGTATTATATGTTACAGTAATTAAAGGAATGCCGTTATGGACGCTGATACGAAAAAGTTTTATGAGTTAAAGGCTGAGATCATTCAGGCAGCAGCGCATCCTATACGACTCGCCATTATTGAATTCTTAGTCAACGGTGAGCAATGCGTCTGTGATATTGTCGAGCACATTGATGCACAGAGGTCCAACGTGTCAAGGCATCTGTCTGTAATGCTCAAGGCTGGTGTTGTTGAAAGCCGTAAAGATGGCCTGAAAATGATGTATTCACTCAAAACGCCTTGTATTGTAAAGTTTCTTGGATGCGTAGAAGAAGCCTTGAAAGAGAGAATGAAAAGCCAAACGGCCCTTTTGCGGAAGTTGGGCTGATTTTTTTAAGAACAAATGTGAGTGTTTGATTGTATAGTGTTGTATTTATGGACGAGTTTAACGCAAAGTGGATATTAATGTGCAAGATTCTTAAGCATCTGGTTTGCAGCGACAGGCTTGGAATATTTGCTCTTTTAAGTGATGACAACACAAATATCGAACAGCTTTCCCAGCAAAGCGGGATGTCGAAATCGACTATATGCAGACACCTGCGGGCACTTCATAACAGCGGCCTTGTAAGAAGAACAAAGCAAGGTCAGCAAGTGCTTTACCGGTTAGATAAGTTTAGCTGCAATCTTGCTGCAGATTTGAAAAGAATGACACATTGTATATTAACAAAACAGTTAGGGAGTAATTGACGATATGGACTGGAAAAAGGAATGGAAAAAGTTAGCGGTGATTGTTGCCGTTTTTTTGGCGTGTTTTTATCTGCCGGTCCGTAGCGACCGTTTTGTTAATGGGGTACTGGAATCACTTCGTCTGGTCAAATGGTATGCACAGGAACATGTGCTGCTTTGTCTGGTTCCGGCGTTCTTTATCGCTGGGGCAATTTCGGTATTCGTCAGCCAAGCTTCTGTAATGAAGTATCTTGGCGTAAAGGCCAATAAAGTTCTGGCCTACGGAGTTGCTGCGATCTCCGGGACAATTCTTGCCGTATGCTCCTGTACGATTTTACCCTTGTTTGCGGGAATCTATCGAATGGGGGCAGGTCTTGGCCCTGCAACAGCATTTTTGTATTCCGGTCCTGCTATCAATATCCTTGCAATCATTTTGACAGCCCGAATTCTTGGAATGGAACTTGGTATTGCCCGTGCGGTCGGAGCCATTGCCTTCAGTGTCATTATTGGTCTCATTATGCATTTTATCTATCGTAAGGAAGAAATTGAAAAGGCAAACGGCCAGATGGCTATGCCGGAACCGCAAGTGACTCGTCCGCTTTGGAAAAACGCCTTATTTTTTGCAGTCATGACAGGCGTACTGGTGTTTGCCAACTGGGGGGCACCTAATGATTTTAATTTTAAGACAACAGACGGGAACACAATCAGAGCGGCGGTTCTAAAATCTCCCGAACATAGCAGTCCTTTGACAGGTTCTTATACTGTTAAACTTCTGGAAGGACAGCAAGCAGGTCAGGAAAGTGAAATTCCGATTGAGATGATTGTTGAAAAAACACCTGTTGCTGGAACATGGACAACGATCTGGAGTCATAAGTGGATCATTGCCAGTGTCTTTGGAGTAGCTTTAGGGATCATTCTCATCCTATGGTTTTCCATTCCATGGTGGAAGATTGTATTGACAGCGATTCCTACAACCATCTTGGCATTTGTTCTTCCAATGGATGGCATGATGGTCATGATTCCCTTTTCAGCGGCGGTGATCGGGCTTTCATGGGCGACCAGTACTACAAAGGGCGAATCCGAAGAATGGTTCGGTTCGACCTGGACATTTGCCAAGCAGATTCTGCCGCTGCTGTTCTTCGGTGTCATCATTGCCGGCGCCTTGCTGGGCAGACCGGGACACGAAGGATTGATCCCATCGCAATGGGTGGCGAAGGCAGTAGGCGGTAATTCTCTCTGGGCCAATCTGTTTGCCTCAGTAGCGGGAGCATTTATGTATTTTGCAACATTGACGGAAGTGCCGATTTTGCAGGGACTGATAGGTTCGGGAATGGGCAAAGGCCCCGCATTGGCACTGCTTTTAGCGGGACCTGCCCTAAGTCTGCCCAACATGCTTGTGATTCGCTCAGTTATGGGCACACAAAAAACGGTTGTATTTGTAACGCTGGTTATCGTTATGGCAACGATTTGCGGACTGATCTTTGGAGCAATATAAGATGGTAAAAAAAGTTAGTCTCATCAGTTTCTTGAGTATCTTATTTATTTTTGCAGGTTGTTCATCTGTAAATTTACAGAGAACCATAGACAACTCATCTGATACGGTATCCTGGTATTATCCTGATTGGATGTCTAATGCACCATATGCACCGACTTTTCAGGTGCTGGATACGGAAAGCGGCCTTGGGCCTTACGCCAAAACAGCGAAAACCATTACTCTCGAAGATCTTGTAAAAATGCATGGCCATCTATGTGATGGCTTGGCGACAGCGGCCTGTGGTTTGTCACTCGGTTTGAAAGAATTATATCCCAATGGTGTAATTGACCGCACTGATACCTGTTGTATAACGAATAATTCCCCATGTTTCGGCGATGTTGCTGCTTATCTTACCGGTGGCAGGGTAAGATTTGGTACTCAAAAAATTGATCCCGATATGGGCAATGAGTTTATCCTCTACCGTATCTCAACAAAACAGGCAGTTAAAGTATCACTGAAAGATGGTGTTTTTCCCGCGAAACTTGCTGAACTTGAAAAGAAAATGAAAACTGGAAACTTTACCATTGAACAAATGCAGCAATGTCAGAAGCTCGGATGGAATTTTGCTGAACGTCTTATCAACATGCCCTTGGAAAAATCATTTACGGTTGAAGATTTGGATAATTTTATGTGGAAGCCTGATGGCTATATTCATCAGGGTTCGAGAGGTGATGTCATCAATAAAAATGTACTTCAAAAACAATAAGCCAATTATTAAAGGAACTTAAAAATGAAAAAGATACAGATACTTGGAACAGGTTGTCCAAAGTGTAAGAAGTTGGCGGAAAATGCTGAAGCTGCCGCCAAAGAACTTGGTATTGAGTATGACATCGAAAAAGTAACTCAGATCAATGACATCATGAAGATGGGTGTAATGGTGACTCCTGCTTTGGCGATTGATGGAACTGTGAAAGTTGCCGGCAAAGTTGCTTCGCCTGATGATATCAAAGCAATGCTTTCTTGATAAAGACTGGCCAAGGGAATATATGATATCGCGAAGTACGATAAATTTTATTTTGGATATTGTGTCTTTTTTAGTTCTGCTTGGACTTGCTATTACGGGATCTGTAATGAGATATGTATTACTGCCCGGAACCGGCGGCCTGGGACGCTCTATTCATGGCGGTGCCGGTCGCGGCGTGCAGGGGCAAGAATTATGGTCGATGACACGGCATGAATGGGGCAGTATTCATTTTTATTTGGCTGCTGTATTTGTTGTTCTAATGGTTATCCATATCATCCTGCATTGGTCATGGATTAAACATTATGTGAAGTCATTGTTAGTCGATAGATGTTCAACAACTAAAACGAAAGGATAAGTATTATGGCACAAGAGAATTCATGTGAATGTAGTGGCGGTCCTAAGCTGATTTTTGCCTGTTCAGGAGCAGCGGATGTCGGAGCGATTGCCGACAGGGCTGCTCGCAAAATGACCCAAGACGGCATCGGGAAAATGTTCTGTACCGTTGGGATTGGCGGGCGCATCAGCGGGATTATGAAAACAACTGAATCGGCAGATAAGATTCTGGCTATTGACGGCTGTCCGCTGAATTGTGTCAGAAATTCTTTGGAACTGGCAGGTTTCAAACAGGTTGAACATATTCAGCT
>JAQTQF010000041.1 GCA_028712345.1 Phycisphaerae bacterium
GCTGGTGGCACTATAAAAAACTGCTGTTCTTTATCAGCCCGGCCATTATCATCGTCTCGCTTGCGATTGTCGTTTTATCCGGCAGTCTTGCGATGCAGCTTTTGGCCGCGGCGCTGGGCGGAATAGGCTACGGCTTTGTTTACAGCTCTCATCAGTATTACGGCGTTTCGGGCGGAAACAAGCGGTCGGCTCTTATGGCAATTCACGAAACCACCCTCGGCGCCGGCGTCGCTACCGGTGCGCTGTTCGGCGGCATTTTAAGCGATGGGTTCGGAAGATATTCCCCTTATAAATATGCCGGTTGGTTTATCGTTATGGCCGGAATGGTTCAGATAATTGTCTGGTTTTCGATGAGGCGAAGAGTGATTACCGCTCGCTAACCTCGCTGCCGTTCCGGCAGCGGCTAAACATTCCGGCCGCTTACGCGGAATATTCCCGCGACTTACCCGCCAGAGGCGGGCTGGGCTTTTATTATTTTATTTATGGTCTGGGGTGAAACTTTTTGTGCATAGTTCTTAATCTTTCCTGGTCAACATGGGTATAAATTTGTGTCGTTGCAATATCGACATGACCGAGCATTTCCTGAACACTTCGCAAATCCGCTCCGCCGCTTAGCAAATGCGTCGCGAAGCAATGGCGAAGCGTATGGGCCGTCATCTGCCGTGACAGACCCGAATATCTGGCGTATTTTTTCACGATTCGCCAGATTTCAATCCTGCTTAAAGGCCTGCCCGTCCTGCTCAACAGCAGCCAATCGCCGCTGAACGGCTTGGAAAGAGTGGGACGGCATTGTGAAATATATTGCTCTATAACGCCCGAAGCGGTTTTGTTTAGCGGGATTATTCTTTCTTTTTTGCCTTTGCCCATACACCTTACATATCCGATTTTCAAATTTACATCGCCCAGATGAAGACCTGCCGCTTCGCTTGCCCTTGCGCCGGTGGCGTAGAGAAGTTCCAACAGCGCACGGTCGCGAAGATAAAATGGTTCTTTTTCGTCCGGCGAGTCGAGCAACTTTGCGACCTGGTCCTTATTGCAAACTATCGGCAACCGCTGCCATAACTTCGGGCTCTCAAGAAAGACCGTTAAATCATCTTCGATGTGGCCGAGCATTCGGCAGAAACGGAGAAACATTTTTATTGCGACTACCGAGCGGTTTATCGATGCTTCGGCTTTACCTTTTTTTGAAAGAACTTTTAGATATTCAAACAGCAGGGGGCCTGTTATTGCTTTTGGTGTTTCGACAGTTTTAGATAGGCAAAAATCGCTAAAATCCATCAAGTCTCTGCCGTAGCCGAGTATTGTATTTTCGCCAAGTCCTGCTTCGATATTGAGGTAATCCAGGAAGGACTTTACCGTCCTGCCCAGTTTCTGAGCGAGTAGTTTTTCGCTTAAATTTTGAACTTGTAAGGACATCTTAGAGACCCTAAAAAAGCTTAACCATAGAATCAAAATCCCGAAGCACTAAATCCAAAATTTCAAACAAACTCAAAAATTCAATTTTTAAGTCTGGATTCCCGCTTTCGCGGGAATGACAATATAATATCATATGTTATCGTGTATTAGATATTGTTTCGAATTTCGTATTTGCAACCATATTAGCACATAATCAGACATTCTTAGTTAGTAGCCCTATAATATGCTGTTTTTAGGATAAAATCGTAATATATGTTTCATTGCTATCTGCTTTTTCGTCAATATCCCTGCCTTTGCCTTAATAATTCCGGCTGGGTACAATCTTGTCTCCACCGTTTAGGAGAGTTTTCTGTAATGTATTTTTCTTGATTTTTGCCGGATAATATGGTACAATGAATGCTTGTAAGTTTATGTTCTAACAAATGTTATAATTTTTCGAGGATTCGGTGGCAGGTTTTTGGAGGAAGATACCTATATTACTACTAATTGTTTTGGCAATGGCAAGCTTTGTCTTTGCGCAAAATAATCCCCGCGTTGTTATTGAAACCAACATAGGCAATTTTACCGTAGAACTTTTCAATAGCCAAGCTCCAATAACCGTGGATAATTTCCTCGATTATGTCAATCGCGGCTTCTATGACTATTTGCTGTTTCATCGGATTATCGAAGGTTTTATGATTCAGGGCGGCGGCTTTTATATTGACGAAAATTATTATATTTTTCCTCGCACGCCGGACAAGCCTGCTATAATCAATGAAAGCTATAACGGCCTGAGCAACCTTCGCGGCACAATTGCGATGGCTCGCGCAGGCGAACCAAACTCGGCAACCACACAGTTTTTCATAAATCACGCTGACAATCTGTTTCTCGACCGCGCCAATGCCGACGACGGTTTTGGTTATTGCGTTTTTGGGCAGGTAACCGAGGGTATGGATGTCGTCGACGCTATCGCTATGGTAGAGACGGCTAACATAGGAGGCGGATTTGAAAATTTCCCTGTTAATCCGATTGTCGGTATTTATGCCGCTTATGCTCTGCCCTGCAACAGCCCGGAGTGCAGTGATTTTTCCGGCGATGGCAAAGTGAACTTTAAGGACTTTGCGATTTTCGCCTGGTATTGGATGAATAACGACTGCAATTCAGCAAATGATTTTTGCGGACGATGCGACCTTAATTACAGCGGAAGCTGTGATGTATTAGACTTGGGCGTATTTGCGGGTAACTGGCTGAATTGAATAAACCAGTTATCAAAAACGATTAATATAGATTCCCGCTTGCGCGGGAATGACAAGGAATAATTACCACTCATTTACCCGATTTCACTAAAGTCTTCGGATGGACAGGCATTCGGGACACTGAACCCTGCCATGGTCCGCCAGAGGCGGATAAATTATGGCAGGGCTAACCACGAATCCCGCATCACGCTGGGTACTGGGCTAAACAAATACTGAATACCACATACCGACAACTCCTGTTATTTAATCTTGAGACTTTATCTCCTTGGGCTTATAATGCCGGTGAACAAATTTTAAAGGATTAAAAAATGGGAAAGACACGGACTAACGCTGTTGTTTTCAGACACGGATTAACACGGATTAACACTGTTAAAACATATTTCTCTGTGTCCTCCGTGCTCTCTGTGGCTATTGTAACGGTTTGCCTGTTAAGCGGATGCGCAAAAAGGCAGCAATTCGAGCCCAAGCCTGTCTGTCTGGCCGGGACGGATGCCAAACTGGCGATGGCTGAGGCTGAAAAGGTTTTAATCAGGATGAATTTCGTTGTTGATAAGATTGACCCCAACAGCGGGGTAATGAGAACCAAACCTTTGACCGGCGGACAATTCTTCGAGTTGTGGCGAAAAGACAACCGCAGCAGCTACAGCAGGAATATGGCAAATATTCACACCATTCGGCGAACGGCGGAGCTGCAATTCGCTCAGGAAAACGAACAGATGTGTATAAACTGCAATGTAAAGGTCGAGAGGCTTTCTGTGCCGGAAAAGGAAATCGACAGCTCGTCAAGGGTTTACAGCCTGTTTTCTGACAGCGATTCGTCGAGTCAGAGAATGCAGCTTAACGCAGAGCAAAAGAGAAAATCCGAATGGGTAGACATAGGGCGGGATAACGGTTTGGAAGATTATATTCTCACAAAAGTGAATAAGCAAATCAGCAAGACGAAGGGCAAAAGATAATGAGAGTTCTGGTTTGCGGCGGAGCGGGGTATATAGGCAGCAATATGACGGCAATGCTTGCAGGGGCCGGGCACGAGCCGATTGTGTATGATAATTTGAGTTCGGGACATAGAAAAGCCGTTAAAGACGCTGAGTTTGTCAGGGGCGATTTGGCGGATTTCGATTTGCTTGTAAAAGTTCTCAAAGAGAAAAAAATAGACGCGGTAATGCATTTTGCAGCGTTTATAGAAGTCGGCGAATCGGTCAAAGAGCCGCTAAAATTTTATCATAATAATTTCTGCAATACCCGCAATCTTCTGGCGGCAATGGAAAAATGCGGGGTAGGAAGATTTGTTTTTTCGAGCAGCGCTGCGGTTTACGGTGTGCCTGAGAAAACACCCATAACCGAAGAGCAGGTTAAAAATCCAATCAATCCTTATGGAGAAGGCAAGTGGATAGTTGAGAGGATGTGTCATTTTCAAAGCCTGACAGGGAGGCTTAATTATGCAGCTCTTAGATATTTTAATGCCTGCGGAGCGGGGCAAAACTGCACGCTTGGCGAAGACCATCGGTCGGAGAGTCATCTTATTCCGCTGGTAATTGCCGCGGCAATGGGGAAAAGGAAAGATGTAAAACTATTCGGTGCCGATTATCCTACCGCTGACGGGACCTGCGTAAGAGATTACATTCATATCGAAGACCTCTGCTCGGCACATCTGCTTGCTCTTGGAAAACTTCAGAGCCAAAGCGAGCTGGTTTGTAATCTCGGCAACGGTAAGGGCTATTCTGTTCGGCAGATTATCGAGACCGTAAAAAAAGTGTCGGGCAAAGATTTTAAGGTTACCGAAGCTGCCCGCAGACAGGGCGACCCGCCAATCCTGACAGCAGATGCAACCAGGGCGATAAACGAGCTTGGCTGGAAAGTTAAGTTTCCGCAGCTTGAAAAAATAGTTGAAACAGCCTGGAACTGGCACAATAAATATCCTGACGGTTACGGCGACTGAGATTTCTGAAAAGGTTTGTGCTATGGAAACAAAATGGCTTACAGATAATTATACCCGCCAGAGATTAGTTCTGGCAGCGGATATCGGCGGGACAAATACCAATATTGGGCTTGTCTCAAAAAATGAAAACGATTTTGTTTTAATCGCTAAATTTACTCTTAAGACAAACAGCATAAAAAAATTTACTGATTGTTTCAAATCTGTTTTGGCCCAGATTCTCGCAAAAAACGCCGAACTGGTTCCTGATGTCTGCTGTTTGAGCACGGCGGGGCCTATTGAAAATAACCGGTGCGAATTGTCAAGCATCGAAGCGATTGTCGATGCAGGCGAAATCGGCCAGGCGGTTGGTACAAAGACAATCATAATAAATGATTTTTCAGCGATAAGCTATGCGCTGCCTTTGGTGGATGTCAACGATAAGACACGAATCACAGCGTTGAGGCATATTGACGGTTCTATTGCTGCTCAGAGCGGAAGTGTCAGGGCAGTTGCGGGGGCGGGGACGGGACTTGGAGTTGGAATCCTTATGGAGAGAGGGAACGATTATTTTGTCTGCCCATCGGAGGGCGGGCATATCGCGTTTTCCTGTTTTGACGAGCAAAGCAGAGAACTGCACGAATATATAGCCGGGCGATTTGGTGAACTAATGGAATCACAGCTTTTCGTTTCGGGCGTGGGGATTAAAAATATTTTTTATTTTTTCAAGGAAGCCAAGAAAGTCGCAATGACCGGTTGTTTGAAGGATATCGATGAGGCAAACGACGCCGATAAACCTGCAATGATAGCGGATTGTGCTAATGAGAATGAAGTGTGCCGGGATATTATTCGGCTGTTTGTTGAATGCTACGGGCGATTTGCGGGAGATGTCGCATCATTTATCGTTCCGACGATGGGGTTGTACCTGGCGGGGGGAATCGCGGGGAAAAATGAAAAATATTTTATCGAAGACGATTTGTTTATGAGGTATTTCGAGGGGTGCTATCATCCCGGAGTAAAAAAGATATTAAAAACTATTCCTGTGTATATAATCAGGGACTATTCGGTTTCGTTGTACGGGGCGGCGAACGCGGCGTGCCGGATAAACGATAATTCCGACCACGGTGGTCGGGGCTAAACGAGGTTGCTGCGGCCTCGCAATGACATCGTCGCCGTGCCGGCGACGGCTAAACAATATGAAAAACTAAATGATATTTTTTAAGGTAAAATTTTCGATGTTAAAGAAATTCATTGAACAGGCAAACAGGGGTGAGGCGGTTTTTATCACCGATGTAAGAAATTCTTTCAGCAGACTGGCGGGAAACGGGCAGCAGGTATTGTCGTGCGTTTTAAATTTAGTTGACGGCAGTCAGCGGCTCTTTGATTTGAGCGTGCCTGCATTGAAAGGGCTCAAGAAACAAGAGCTGGACTTCGTAAAGTCATACCTTTGGGCGGAAGTTTATAATATTCTTTCGGCACTGGGCGGTTTGAATTTGTCAATCTATATTGACAAATCGGATAAAGATATTGCGGCTTTGGCAGAGACGCTGAATAAAACATTCGGCATCGATAAATCCAAGGCCGAGAGGTTCGGCTATGCCAAATGCGTCAGCGTTATCGACAGGATGCTCGGCGCTCTTGTCGGAGCGGGCAGCAAATTTGAGTTTATTATAAAAGATATTTCTGAAAAGCCCTCGATTAAGCCGGCGGCAATGAGCGCCTCTTCGGGAGTTGAGATATTCAAAAGTGCCGCAAAAAATCTTGAGAAAAAATGTCTTTGCGGAATGGATATCGGCGGGACGGATATTAAGGTCGCGATAGCGGTTGACGGAAGACTGGCAGGGCTGAAGGAATATGACTGGTTCCCGGAAAGTTTTAAATTGGCAAAACAAATGAACGAGCCGATTTGCCTGCTTATAAGGCTTGTGCGGGCAAAGGCGTCAGTTGATTTGAATAATAATTTGCCTTGTGATGAGAAAAGTGCTCTGCAGGCGAAAATGAAAGAAGCAATGCACAAGGACGCCTCTTTTGAATTTATGCAGGATGTCGTAAACGAAGCGGAAAAGGCGATCGGGGGCGGTTTAATCGCTATTGACGGTATCGGGCTGTCTTTCCCTGATGTTGTGATTAAAGATAAAATTGTAGGCGGAGAGGCGACCAAAACCAGAGGGATGAGGGAGAATACGGAAATTGATTACGAAACGGAATTCAAGAAGATTACCGATTTGGATAAGCAGCTTCTTGCCCTGTGCAGGAAAGGCGGAGTTGTAAAGAATACCAATGACGGACCTATGGCGGCATTTACGGCAGCGGTCGAAATAGCCGCTTCGGATTCGGCGGAAAAAGTGAAAGACGGCGTGTTTGCTCATACTCTTGGCACGGAACTGGGCACGGGCTGGGTCGATAACGGAGGGCAAATTCCGGAAATACCGCTGGAATGCTATAATTTTATTATCGACCTCGGCGATTTTGTCGCCAAGAGCTACCCTGCAGATGATGCGAGAAGTATAAATAATGTAAACACGCACCTTGCGGGGACGCTGCAGAAATATGCCAGCCAGAGCGGGGTGTTCCGGCTTGGCCTGAAAATGTTTGAAAAGAATCGGCCTGATTTGTATCAGGAACTTTTCGACAAGGGCTTTGTCGCCAAGAAGGGCGATATGCTCGTTGTGCCGACGAAGCCAAAGGATATGCGAAAAGGATTTCTCGAACATATGATGGGGCTTATCGAAAGAGAAAATGACGAAACCGTGAAAGAGATTTTCCGGCAGGTGGGAGTATTTCTTGCGATAACATGGTTCGAGACGCAGAGAATTCTTCAGCCGCAGACGGAAGGGCGGACGCTGTTCGGTAGATTGGTCAAGAGAAAGGAATGCTTCGAGTTGATGAAGGCAGGCGCCGGCAGCAGGCAGGACAATGTACAAATGGATGTGGCCGATTCTTCGATTGCCAACACTTCGCTGATGAAACAGTTGGAAGCAGAGGCGGAATTTACGGTTGCCCAATTCGCGCAGGCAATCGGTTCGATTTACTATGCGAATATGGGGCTGAGAGAATAGAACAGTTGAGCAGGTGTGAAAAAAATCGATGACGGGATTATAAGTCTAATTCGGAAATTGTCTTTTTGAGAAGTTGGTTTAAGCCGAGTTTTTTCGACCAGTCGGTTAAATAATCAAAATCGATGGTTTCTTTTTGCACAGCAAGAACACCCTGCACATCCGACCATTGTCGGTCTGAAGCACACCCCGATTTTTTGTACCATTTGAGTTTTAAAAGTATAATATCTTCCGGCGACACGAGCGAGAAAGGTTTGTCGATAGATTCATCAATTTTGTTTTTTCTGCTTCGAGTCAAAAGCAGTTTTTCGAAATCGCTGTTTGCGGTAAATATATCTATTTTAAAAGCTGTCTCAAGATGAATAACATTAAAACTGCCGTGGGAACTAATCGCCTGATACATAGCCTCTTTGCTGATATAGAAACTGTCTTTCAGCGTTTCATAAAGCCGTTCCGCAACATTTGTAAAAGATTGAACTGTAATATCGGCATCCTGCGTAAACCGCGGCGTGCCGTATATTGAACTTGCGATTGACCCGCCAATGGCATAGGCAATCTTCAATTCATCGAGAATATCCGTTAGTTTTTTAATTACGCCGCTCTGCTGAACATTACTCATCGGCTTTGACTCCATAGACTTTGTTATATAGTTCTTCGCCGAGATGGCGTTTTGCCCAGATTTTCCAGACATCGTCCTGATTTGCCGATGGATATTGCATTCTGATTCCCGCCATTGCGAGGGACTGTCCGAAAGAATAGGCATCGCAGATGATCCTAAATTTTTTGGCCGGGCTCATTTTGCGATACAAATCATATTGAATTTCGAGAATCTCTTTTGGCGTGTCGGTCAGTTTTGTTTTTTTCGGTTTAATCATAACAGCCGATGACGGGACTTGAACCCACAACCCCGGCTTTACGAAAGCCGTGCTCTACCATTGAGCTACATCGGCGGGAATTTCAACCACAGAGGCCACAGAGAACACAGAGACGAATAAACCCCCGCTTTGGCGGGAATGACAATCTGTGCAAATGTATACCTAATAGGCTATGGCCAGAATATAACCGGTTAGGCGGAAATTGTAAAGCAAAAGCCATTCTTGAAAACCAATCCCTTTAATAAATCTTGAAAACAAACCTCTGCTGTGATATAAACTTTTGGTACTGCAAGCCAGACAGTAATTTCTTGTAATTAAAGGAGTTATAACAGGCAAAAGAATATGCTGCTCTATAACAAGGGAAATCCTGAAGCGAATTTGAACACTGACGACCTCAGGGAAGGTCTGTATTCTGCGCTGGATAAAATCGGGCCTCGCAAAAAGGTTCTTATAATTGCTCCCGATATTACCCGTTATCATTCGCGGGCAGGGAAGCTGACGAATATGGCGTATCAGTATTTTGGCGACAAGATTACCGATATATTGCCCGCAACAGGGACGCATAACCCGATGACAGGGGATGAACTAAAAAAGATGTACGGGCAAATTCCTGCCGAGCTGTTTAGAAAGCATAACTGGCGGGCGGATATTACGACGCTGGGTAATGTGCCAGCCGATTTTATAAAGGAAATAAGCGGCGGGAAAGTCGATTATCCCTGGCCTGTACAGGTAAATAAACTGCTCATTGAGGGCGGCTTCGATTTGATTTTGTCAATCGGCCAGGTTGTGCCGCACGAAGTTGTCGGGATGGCCAATTACAATAAAAATATTTTCATTGGCACAGGCGGGGCTGAGTCGATTAACAAAAGTCATTTTCTCGGCGCAGTCTGCGATATGGAAAAAATTATGGGCAGGGCCGATACGGCGGTCAGAAAAGTTTTGAATTATGCCTCGGAAAATTTTACGAGAAATCTGCCGATATATTATGCCCTTACCGTTGTCTCAGCTGATGGGGATGGAAACAACAAGACCAGAGGACTGTTTATTGGCAACGATGTTGAATGTTTTAATAAGGCCTGCGAGCTGTCTTTGAAGGTCAATTTTACGATGTTGGCCGAGCCGCTGAAGAAGGCGGTTGTGTATTTGGACAGGGGTGAATATAAAAGCGCCTGGCTCGGCAATAAAGCCATTTACCGAACGAGAATGGCGATGGCGGACGGCGGAGAATTGATTATTCTTGCGCCGGGCGTTAAAGACTTCGGCGAAGATAAGCAAATTGACCGGCTCATACGAAAGTATGGCTATGTCGGGGTGGAAAAAATTCTGGGATATGTTAAAAATAATGAGGATTTAAGAGCTAATTTAAGCGCGGCGGCGCATTTGATTCACGGCTCAAGCGAAGGGCGATTCAAAATTACATACTGTCCGGGAAAATTGATGAGAAAGGAAATTGAATCGGTCGATTTTAATTACGCCGACCTGTCGGATATGATGAAGAAATATAATCCCGAAAAATTGCATAACGGTTTTAATACTGCCGGCGGCGGAGAAAAATTTTATTTCATTTCCGAGCCGGGTATGGGATTATGGGCGCATAAAATAAATGTAACCACGGATTACGCGGATTACACAGATAGAATAAAAAAGTAAGGAAACAAAGAAATGGCTAAAGCAGATATCGGCCTGATAGGTCTTGCGGTAATGGGCGAAAATCTCATCCTTAATATGGAAAGCAAGGGTTTTACGGTGGCCTGCTTTAACCGGACGGTATCCAAGGTGGACAATTTTATAAACGGCCGAGCCAAGGGTAAAAAAATAATCGGCTGTGATACAATTGAGGAACTTGTCGAAAATCTTAAAACACCTCGAAAAATTATGCTGATGGTCAAGGCGGGGCAGGCAGTTGATGATTTTATCGAATTGCTTCTGCCGATTCTTGATAACGACGATATAATTATCGACGGCGGGAACAGTCATTTTCCCGATACG
>JAQTQF010000305.1 GCA_028712345.1 Phycisphaerae bacterium
CGATAAGAATAATCTTATCTCCGATAACGCCCCACTCAAATTTCGTATCGGCAAGAATAATACCCCGTTTCTCTGCATAAGCGCCGGCTTTTTGAAAAATCTCTATGCTCTTGTCGCGAACATACTCGGCATTTTTTTGCCCTATGATTTTAACGCATCTGTCGAAATCGATATTTTCATCGTGGGCGCCAAGCTCCTCTTTTGTTGCCGGCGTGAAAATCGGCTCGGCAAGCTTAGCACACTGCTTCAATCCCGCCGGAAGTTTATGCCCGCAAACCGTCTGAGACTGCTGATATTCTTTCCAGCCGGAACCCGCTAAATATCCTCTAACAACACATTCAACCGGCAGAACCTTTGTCTTTTTGACAAGCATACTCCGCCCGGCAAGCTGGTCGGAATACTTATCAAAAGGAGCCGGAAAATCCTCTGTCTTATCGCTTATCAGGTGGCTGTCAATCTCATCGGAAAGAAAATCAAACCAGAATTTCGAAATTTGCGTCAGAACAATACCCTTATACGGGATACCGTTTGCCATAATAACATCAAATGCGCTTATCCGGTCCGAAGCGGCTATAAGCAGTTTGTCGCCAAGGTCATAGATATCACGAACCTTGCCATGCTTCGCGTTTGTCCCCGGAATTTCGGTTTGTAAAATTACTTTTCTCATCCTGTTTTCCTTTCTGATTGCAGAGGCTATATTAAGTTCTAACATCGGAGTTGTCAAGACGATACGACAAGCCTTAAATATTTTGATTTTGCCTTTTATTTTGACCCAAATATAGTTATACTACCGGCAGTTTTTAGAGGCACAGAGACAAAAATTTTTGGGTAAGAAAGGATTTTTTATGAGAATTTTCATAAGCAGTTTACTGGTTCTGGTAGTTTTCGCATCAACGGAGATTTTTGCCGCCGAGGCGGACAAACCTTCGGAGATTGTTATTGATGTCAACTCCGCAACACCTGCGGTTGACCCAAATGCCGTTGCGATAACGGTTAACGGAATAAAGGTTACAGAAGGTCAAATAGAAGAACTTCTGGCTCCACGGATGAAACAGATGGCAGGAAGGGTCCCTGTTGAAATGATGGACAAGTATAAACAGCAGATGAGAAAACAGGCTCTTGAGCAGATGATCGTCGAGACCGTTCTGATTCAGAAGGAAAAAGAGAAAAATATCACTGCCAGCCCTGAGGAACTTCAGACCCAGATTGACAAGCAAATCGCCCAGCAGAATCTTAATTTAGACGATTTCAAAGCCCTTCTCAAGGCCTATGGCGTCGAATACAGTCAATTCGAGGACAATATGCGAAAGCGAATAATGTTCGAGAAATTGATGGAAATGCAATTTTCCGACAAGATAATCCCGCCGACCGAAGAACAGATAAAGGCATATTATAATGAAAATTTGCCGCAGTTTGCCCAGCCGGAAAAAATTCACGCAAAGCACATACTCATAACGCCGGCCGATGGAAACGACCCCAACGCCGCGAAACTTGAAGCCAAGGCAAAGGCACAGGATATTTTGGACAAGATAAAGAAGGGCGACGATTTTGAGCAGTTGGCAAAAGATAATTCCGCCTGTCCTTCCGGTAAAGAAGGCGGCGATCTTGGCGTTCAGCCGAAGGGAACTTTTGTCCCTGAGTTTGAAAAGGCCGCCTACGCACTTGAGCCGGGACAGATTAGCGATGTAGTCGAAACACAATTCGGCTGCCATATTATAAAACTTATCGAACACATAGATGCCAATACAACTGGTCTTGAGCAGGCAAAACCTCAAATTACTGAAACCCTCAAAGACCAGCAAAAAGAAAAAGTTGTTATGGCCTATGTCCAGGAGATAAAGGCTGGGGCTGATGTTAAATTTGCCAACGAAGCCGATAAATTCGAGCTCAGCCCGCCAAAACCTGCCGCCCCAGCACAGGCTCCTGTCCGCAAACCAGAGCAAAAGCTGGCCGCCCCCGAGCAGCCTGCCCCTGCCGTAAAGGCGGAAAAAATTGATAAAGCTGAAGTAAAAACGGAAGCAAAGACAGAGGTATCTATCGAGAAGTCCGATAAAAAGCTTGATGAAAAGGCCAGAAAGAAGGCTGAGAAAGAAGCCAGGAAAAAGGCTAAGGAGGCTGCAAAGAAGGCCAAAGAAGCCGAAAAGGAAGCCGAAAAAGTGGCTAAAAGGAAAGCCAAAGAAAAGAAGTAAACTGACAGAAATCTTATGCCTTCGGAAGCAAGGATGCTCCGGAGGCTTTTTTTATGCGCCAAAATTCCGCAAACAGCAGGGCAAAAGGATTTTCCCTCTGTTCACATACACCGCTAAGCAAAGCCGGTATAAATGGTTATAACCAGTTCAACTCGCGGGTAATTATGCGGCTCGGCATTAAATGGGCTTTGCAACAATGCGATTGTTTGTATATAATGTCAAACCTGTAGATTGGGAGCTTAAAATTATGAAGATAAAAGGACTTATTATATTCGCCGCCTTAAGTCTTGCCGCTGTGGCAATGGCTGAAACCTGGCGGCTTACCGAAGAGCAAAACTGGCAGCAGGTAACCCAAAGCGGCGATGATAATTTTGTTATGGCCGCCGGAAAAGCCAAACAATTAGTGTCAACTGGCAAAACCGCCAGAGCCAAAAAAGCCTTTGCTAAATTTAAAGACGATTATCCCGAGCTGGCAGGGGAAGATTATGATGCT
>JAQTQF010000306.1 GCA_028712345.1 Phycisphaerae bacterium
TTCTTTGTTAATTACAACAGTTCATCTTCGGCAAGGAGCAGGAAATACTAAATATATAATTCTACCAACAAATAGACTGAGGTATAAGATTGCATTTTAACCAGTTTTCAGACATTATCGCAAAGTCGGTAAAGTTAACTCTGCAATCTCCGTCCAGGTCGCCGACCAACGGTTCAGAACAGTTTAGATTTGTGATAACAGTAAGTCCTGTCCAGTCGCCGGGGTTTGTCAGACGGGCAAATCCGCAGAAGCTGCCATCAAAACCTATTGTGCCGACCTGAGCGTAAACGCTGTTTGGTTCACCTTTTATTTCGTTCCAGTTTTCTGTTCCGCCGGTGGACAATCCGCCGTAGTAGTAAGTACCGTTTGAACCCTGCGCTGCATCTACCATCACAGGTTCATGCGAAGCGATGACATAATATGTATAATTACCGCTGACAGTGATAGACTTGCTGTTTGCACTTTCGCCGAGCTTTATATAATCGTACTGGTCAATATTATGATAGTAATCCTGCCATAAAGGGTCGCTCCTGTAATCCGTATTGCCGGCCCATACTTCGTAAGCAATCCATGGCGTATCAACAGCAAATGAAATAGTTGCGTATCTGCTCTTGCCCATCCATGCTTCTATGCCGTCATCATTTAGAATGCCATAGTATCTGTCGAAACCCACTTCTGCATCCCAGTAGCCGGCATCAATACTGAACGGTCCGTAGCTGGTTTGGTTTTTAGGCAAGTCGTCTCCGATTTCATAATCTGTCACATTGTTATAGAAAGAGACCCATAGAGAGCCTGTATTTGCGTCTGTACATTCCTGCCAGAGCAGTGTTACCGACGAGGGTGTACTGCTGCGGTGTCGAGGGTTTATAAATTCAGGTTTATGCATCGGCTGCGGTATTGGGTCGTTAGTATCCGGCACAAGAAATCGCACAGTGGTCGTTTCGTTTGTGTCGCCGGAATAATAGAACGTGAAAGTGTATACGCCGTCTCCGAATCTATCCAGGTCGTTATAATCAGCATTATACGAAGTATACTCCCAGTACCAGTTGCCGGACTCATCATCAAATTCTCTATTTGTCCATATATTGTTGATTTCATCCCAGTTGTCCGGCAAATTTGGAATCTGGTAAGTGTTTCCCGCAGGCGTCAGAAACTCAATCATCTCAACGGTATCGTCTGTTTGTATTTCAAAAGACAGACGGTAATCGATGTCATTGCTATCGAGCGGATTTGTATAATCAACCCCATACCACATATCAAATAAATAGACGTGGTCTCCGACTGCGGCTAATGCATTTGCTGCAAAAAAGAAAAGACCTGTAAAGATAAGAGTTCCGTAAATCTTCCTCACCGTTATTCCTCCTATAATAAAGCTAAAAATACAGGCCGGATCATACCATATTTTTAGGATTATCTCAATAAAGAAAAAAGGCTGCGGAAGGGAGCCACGCAGCCTTTAAGATAGAAAATGACGTAGTTTGGATATATACGTATTTTTATTTTTTCTTCAAAATCACAACCGAACCTGCGAACAGCATAGCTGTTATTACTACTTCACGCAGTACGAGTCCGAACGAGACATCTATTGAGCCTGTTGCCAGGTCGAGCATAGGGTCTGCGTTTACGCGGACAGGTTGGGAAGGTATATCAGTTTGCGCTTTAGCCGAGTCGGGAATCGCGGCCAATGCGACCGAAACTACCGAAACCAGCGCAACGATACACAAAATCGCAATAATATATGCCTTTTTCATATCCGTTGTCCTCCTAAAGATAACAATCTTCACAGAACAATTATGGATTCTAAGAAAGGATATTCAGCGAATTGCTGGCAGATAGGAACTTCTCGTAATCACCCAAGTCGTCCAATCTTGTATATCCTGTTCAGTCTTAATCCATCACCTAAGTTAACATTATATCGAAACGCCCGATAATGTAAAGGAAAAAATGGTCATTTTCCACTTTTTTATAAGACCTTATCAAAAAAGGCCTTACAGCCAAAACTGCGCAGTTTATCCATCTTGCGCCGAGTGAATATAGCCTTACTTATATAAAAGCATAGGATATATCGGCGAAGCAGTCAAATTTTGGTAAATAAAAAAGGCTGCCGGTGTAACAGCAGCCCTTTTCTATAAAATATTTCGGTCTGTATATTTTATTATTTTCTTCTTGGCAGAATTAAAGCGGCACCTATCGAGAGGAAAGCAATTGTCAAAGGTTCCGGTATCAAAACGAGATAATCCTGTCCGTCATTTGTAGCGACCAGATTGTTTTCAAAATAAGCTGAATCGCCTGTAAGTTGTCCGAGCCAGTCATTGGCTACCGCGGCCTGCTGAATACCTGTGGCATGAAAACCTGCGCCGCTCGTAACGTCCCAGACAGAATCGGTTTCATAAATTATTTCCCACAGCGCGACATTGAAGGCTTCGGCAAATTCTTTATCTGCGCCTGTAATCCAGTCCGAGTCGAAGAATCTTCCCCAAAGCTCACGAATGTAATCGGCTTTAACAGGCCCCATAGGCGTGCCGTAAATGGGCTCAATAGGCAAAGGCGCTTCGGCCAGAGGGATAATTTCCTGCCAGCCGTTAACAGGCGGCTGAGTCAGTTCGATGCAGAAACCCCAGTCGGGAACAAATTGGCCCAAACCTGTGCCGCCCTGGTTCGTCCACGAATAAATACC
>JAQTQF010000042.1 GCA_028712345.1 Phycisphaerae bacterium
AAAGAGGTTTTGCTTTTTGTTTTTCAGCCTCTTTTACTATGGCGTCAAACAGGCCTTTGGCGACGGCAGTCTCGTGCATCAGCAAATCCTCGGTAATTCTCTGCCGTAAGGCATCGATACAATTCTTCTGCCCCCAATTTTAGTATTCATCTCAACGACGGCAATATCAGCGGCCTGTTCGATTTGACCAATGATGGCGGCTTCTTTGCCAAGCGAATTTTTTCTGCATATTTCAAGGCACCGCTGCGCATTTTCGGGAGCAACTACGATTACGACTTTTCCTTCGTTTGCGATAGTAAGGACATCAAAGCCGAGCATCTCGGCGGCGGCTCTGACTTTCGGGGCAACAGGGACAGCATCTTCGTTTATCGTAATTGATAATCGAGTTTGCATTGCAACTTCATTCAAGGTGGCTGCAAGTCCTCCCCTCGTCGGGTCGCGCATAAATCTTATTGATGGGACATTTTTCAGCAGCTCGACCGTTAAATCTGAAAGGCCTGCACAATCACTGCTCAGTTGCGATTGAAATTTCATTTCCTGCCTTTGCGACATAATAGTCATACCATGGTCGCCGATTGTGCCGTTAATGATTATTTTATCTCCGGGGCGGATATTTCCAGTGCCGAGATTTATGCCGGGTATTTTACATCCTATGCCCGCGGTATTTATAAAAATCCCATCAGCCGACCCCTGCTCAACGGTTTTTGTATCGCCCGTAACGATTCTTACATTACATTGCCTGGCAGTTTTTCCAATACTTTCGAGTATCCGCTCAAATGTTGCAAGTTCGAGCCCCGTCTCAATTATAAACGACAAAGACAGAGCCACAGGTATCGCGCCGGAAACAGCCAAATCATTGATCGTGCCGCACACAGCCAATTTTCCAATGTCGCCGCCGTTAAAAAACAAAGGCTTAACTACATAACTGTCGGTAGTAAAGCATATATCATTTGAATCGAGCTCCAGCGAAGCCGAATCCGCCAGCTCGGTTTGACTGTCGCTTATCTTTGGCAGAATAATTTTTCTAATCAGCCAATCAGATAATTGTCCGCCTCCTCCGTGAGCGAGTAAGATTTTATCATATTTATTGCTGTTCATTAATTTCCCCCTCTATCGTCGCCATACTTGTACCACGCCGAGCAAGCGCCTTCGTTGCTCACCATACAGGGACCTATCGGGCGCTGAGGCGAGCACTGTTTTCCAAAAAATTGACACACCGGCGGGTCAATCAGACCGCAGAGCACTTCTCCGCACCTGCAGCCGTTCGATTCTTCTGCTGGTATTTGTTTGATGCCAAATCGTGCCATCGTATCGAATTTGCTATACTTGTCTTTAAGCCTTAAGGTGCTTTGTGGTATACTGCCCAGTCCCCGCCAATATCCGTCGGCAGGCTGGAAGTATTCTTTCACGAGATTTTGAGCTATGGCGTTGCCCTGTTGTGTTACCACGGCTTTATATACAGATTTCAGTTCAGGCTTGCCTTCTGCCAACTGCTGAGCGATTATCGTCAATCCTTCAAGAATCTGCATCGGCTCGAAACCCGCCACGACGCAGGGACGATTAAACCCGGCAACTATCTGCTCGAAAATTCCGTATCCGGTTATGGCGCTTACATGGCCGGGGCAAAGAAACGCGTCGATTTTATCATTCTTGCCGGCCAGCAGCGCACGCATTGCCGGAACGACAAGTTTATGATTGCTGAAAATCGTAAAATTCCGAATGTTCTGCTCGGCAGCTTCCTTTACGACCACGGCAGTCGCCGGTGTTGTTGTCTCAAAACCCACGGCAATGAAGACCACCTGCTTTTGCGGATTTTCTTTTGCAAGTTCAAGAGCACCCTGTGCGCTTAAAACAATTCTTACATTTTTGTTTGTCGTTTTTGTCTCAAGCGCCCCGCCCTTTCCTGGCACCCGAATCATATCGCCGTATGTTGCGATAAGTACATCTTTATTCTCTGCTAATTGCAGGACAGTATCGATATATCCCTGGTCTGTAACGCAAACCGGACAGCCCGGCCCGGTAAGCATCTTAAAAGATTGGGGCAGAATCGCGCGTATGCCGTGCCTGAAAATAGCAACGGTATGCGTGCCGCAAACTTCCATTACTTTTATTTGCCTGCCGAGTTTCTCACAGGCCTCTTTGATTATTTTCTGGTTTTCTATAACTTTATCAAGCATAGCTGCCGCTCAAAATTAACCTGAAACTTTGTTTTGCGTTTTTTCAAAAGCGATTATTTCATCGAAAAGTTCCCATGTCTTTCTTGCCTCTTCTTCCTCGACAACGGCGATAGCGAAGCCTGCGTGGACCAGAACAACATCGCCGATTTTTATATCCGCAAGTAAGGTGGTCTTGGCCTTGAATCGATTGCCGAGAGCATCTACAACGGCATCATCGCCTTTTAATTCGACAATTCTGGCTGGAACCGCTAAACACATTTTAAAATCCTGTTAATAAATAATATTTTTGCCTGCAACGGCGGCGGCTATCGCCGCCTGCCCCAAAGACAGCCCACCATCGTTAGAAGGAACCTCAGCGTTAAATAATACTTTGAAATCTTTATTCTTCAAGAGCTTTATGGTTTTCTCGGCAAGGTATTTATTGCAGAATACGCCGCCGGAAGTTGCCGCCGTATTGAGCCCTGTCGCCTTACGGGCTTTTACCGTAACCTCAACAAGAGCCTCTGCAAGGGTATTATGAAATTTAGCGGATATAACCCCGACCGGCAGATTCGCTGCTCTATCCATAATAATACTGCCGAGCATAGGACTTAAATCCAATTGCAAAGGCTCATCCGCTTTTTCGATAATATCAAAATCGTAACTTTCATTTATATTTTCCATTATACAGGCTTCGAGTTTCATAGGCAGCTCAGCATCAAAACTGTTATAGTTTCCAATCCCTGCCAAAGCCGCAACAGCATCGAAAACTCTTCCAAGGCTCGAAGTCTCGACGGTGTTTATTTTCTTTTCTATCTGCTCGGCGATAACGGTAATTTTTTGAATGTCGGGTTCTATTATTTTCAATATGGCAGTCAACTCGCTGAGGTTGAAATTGCCGGCCAAAAGTCCTATCAGCGGCCTGATTGCCTCTTTGGATGCCTTGTCGCCTCCCGGAAGCGGGAAATAAGCCAAATGAGCGAACCGCTCGAATTTTTCGAGAGACGCTATGAGACACTCGCATCCCCAGATTGCTCCATCAGTACCATAGCCTGTTCCATCACAGACAAGTGATATTACGGGTTCCTGTATATTATTTTCCGCCAATACCGATGCCGCGTGTGCCCAGTGATGCTGAATATAAAATATCTTTTCAGCCTTTTTTGATTGAGCGTATTGTGTGGAAAAATATCCCGGATGCGTATCGCAGGCGATTATCTCCGGCCTAACCTCGAACAGACCGGCAAGATGCTCAATGGATTTTATATAATGATGATATACCCGTCCATCAGCTAAGTCGCCTATGTGTTCGCTGCAGATAAACCGATTCTGCTTGACAAAACAAAAGGTGTTTTTCATATCCGCCCCTGCGGCGAAAATATCGACAGAACTATTTAACTCTAATTCAATAGGCGTCGGGACATATCCGCGTGCCCTTCGCAAAGAAACCGGTGTACCATCAATAATATGAAATACCGAATCGTCGATTTGCCTGTAAATATCCCTGTCGTGCATTAGAAAAGCATCGGCGATATTGCCGAGCCTTTCTAAGGCGAGGGCGTTATCGCAAATCAACGGCTCATCCGAAATGTTAGCGCTGGTCATTACCAAAACATCGATGTTCTGGTCGAAAATCAGGTAATGAAGCGGAGCGTAACAGAGCATAAATCCCAAAGCCGTAAGACCTTCTGCCGCTGCCGGCGATATTGCGCAGGGTTCTTTTTTAGGCAGCAAAACAATGGGGCTGGCAGGACTTTTAAGTAATTGCTCGGCTTGTGCGGAAACTTCAGCATACCGTTTTATTTTTTCGATTGAGGACGCCATCATCGCAAAGGGCTTGCTTTCCCTCTGTTTTCTCTGCCGCAGAGTTTTGACGGCCTTTTCATTTAACGCATCAACAGCCAAATGAAAGCCCCCGATTCCTTTGATAGCGACAATTTTGCCGTTCCGCAACATCTGTGCCGCAGCAGTGATAGTTTCATTCCTGTCATCCGTTAAGATACTGCCTTTAGAATCAGTCAGCCAGATTTTAGGCCCGCACCTGCCGCACGCCACGGGCTGGGCGTGAAATCGGCGGTCTGTTATATCGGTGTATTGCCTGTGGCAAGTCTCGCACATACTGAATTCGCTCATAGTAGTATTGGCACGATCATAGGGAATAGATTTGATTATCGAATAACGGGGACCGCAATTCGTGCAATTTATAAACGGATAGTTAGACCGGTAATCTTCGGCATTGTTCAATTCCTTGAGGCAATCATAACACAGTGCTATATCCGGTGCGACCTCTGAAAGGACATCGCCGGCAGTTTTACTTTCCTTTATAACAAATTCCGTCTCATCGAAAACTAAAGGAATTTCGGCAATGGCTATATTTTTTATTTTAGCCATTGCAGGACAAGCGGAACCGGATTTGAAAGCCTCCAAAAACTCTTTAATGCGTTCCTCATCTCCCTGTACCTCAATGCTTAGACCTTTTGTATCGTTATAAACGAAACCGGTAAGGCCCAGACCGGCAGATATATTATAGACGGCAGGTCGAAATCCTATACCCTGAACGGTTCCGGTTATATCTATATGTTGTCTCTTGACCAAAATTCGCGACACCTTAAAATATTATTATAACAAACAATATTTGCCGAGTCATACCGACATCGCATTAAGCAGTTATATGAAAGCAACTAAAGGAACAAAAAAGTTATTGACTTTTGTGAAAAGATGCACGACAATACATTAAGCTTTTGTGAATGAGAACACAAGGTTAATTTGATTATGCGGCACTACAGGATACCTGATGAAACCGTTAAACGGCTTCCGGTTTACTTGCGAGGAGCTGTTTTATTGCTTAAAGACGGCAAAAAAAGCCTGTCCAGCGGCGAATTAGCGGGTTTTATCGGAGCCAGTCCTGCCCAGATTAGAAAAGATTTTTCTTATTTTGGCGCATTCGGAACCAGGGGTGTAGGCTATGATACGCCCAAGTTAATTAAACAGATATCAAAGATACTAAAACTCAACAAGAGGCATAAGGCGGTTTTGGTCGGTATCGGCAATCTTGGTACCGCCATTATGGTTTATACCGGTTTTAGTATTTATGGTTTTTCCATTGAAGCTGCATTTGATAATGACGCCAAAAAAATAGGTAAAAAAATCAATGGAATTACAATAGAAGACATTGCAAAATTACGAACTATACGAGCTAAAAAAATTCAAATAGCGATTCTTGCCGTAACCAGCGGGCAGGCACAGCGGGTCGCCGAAAGTCTTGTAAACAACGGCATAAAAGGCATATTGAATTTTTCTCCCTGCCGCCTTGAAGTGCCGAAAAATATAAAAGTTATTTCTATTGATATTGCTCTTGATATGGCAAGATTGCCTTATTATATGCCGAAAACTTAAGAATAACCAGGAATTGAAAAATGAGTGTAAAAAAACTAAGCAAAGAATCGCTTCTCAATTGGGTTGACGAAATTATCTCAACGAAAAAAAAGGTTTATGGTGTACAAAAACATAAAGACAAGACCGACAGGTTTGAATTTGCGCCCCTTGACAGTACTGCAGACTTGCGTCTTGATTACGATGTAACCGTACTGCCGCCAAAGAAGTATTTTCAGCCTCCGACAGAGACTCTTGTGGCCTTCGACCTGAAAGGCGGTTACAAAGCTGCCTGTGATACCGAAAAGTTTATTGTGATAGGCATCCACCCTTACGATATGATAGCTATCAATCAGATGGATGAATTATTCCAGAAGGATAACTACGATTCTCATTATATGACCAGACGCAATAATGCAACAATTATTGCCTGTGATGTTGCGACAGCTTCCAAGGATATATTTGCCTCGTCGATGAAGACCGCAACTGTAAAGAAAGGCTACGATATCCTGCTAACTGACATAGGCAACGGTTATGTTGCCGAGGCAGCTACCAAAAAGGGACAATTGCTTCTCGATAAGGCAAAGACCGAAAAAGCATCGGACGCTGACATTAAAGCCCGTCAGGCCGTATGGGAAAACAATGAGAAAAATCTGAATAAACACCCGCTGAACTGTCAACCGTCAGAAGTGTCTGAGCTTCTTGAAAAGGCTTATAATCATCCTGTATGGGAAGAAAAAGCCAAAACATGTTTTAGCTGCGGTTCGTGCAATCAGGTTTGCCCGACCTGCTATTGCTTTAATGTTCACGACGATATGAACTGGGATTTAAAATCGGGCGACAGAAAAAGAACCTGGGACGGATGCCTGCTGGACGGTTTCACGAAAGTGGCGCCGGATCACGAGTTCCGTGCAAAAAAATCCGACCGTTTCCGTCATCGCTTATATCGTAAGGGTAAATATGTACCATCGAAAATAGGCGGCCAGATAGCCTGTGTCGGTTGCGGCAGATGCATCGGCGCCTGCCTGCCCGATATAGCCAATCCCGTAAAAGTTTATAACAGGCTGCTTGAAGATACCAGTGCTGTAAAAAAGTAAATCCGCCCGAAGCGGTTACATTTATAAGGAGTCAAAGTAATGTGTGAATGCTGCGGACAAGATAAAGATATTTATCTGCCTCAACTTGCAACAGTCAATAAGGCAAGAATGATGAACGGTACGGAATTGTACCTCAATCTATCGATGGATGCCGAGCCGCTCGACTACAAACCGGGGCAGTTTGTCGAAGTTTCAATTCCTGGTTTTGGCGAGGCGCCTATATCAATTTCATCATCGCCGACGCAAAAAGGCTATTTTGAGTTAGTGGTGCGAAAAATCGGTAATGTTACCAGTATGATTCATAAATTGAAAATCGGCGACAAAATCGGCATTCGCGGCCCATTCGGCAACGGCTGCTATCCAATCGAAGAGGCTAAAGGGAAAAACCTGGTCTTCATCTGCGGCGGCATAGGATTGGTCCCGCAAAGGTCTTTCATCAATTATGTTCTCGATAATCGCTCCGATTACGGCAATATTACCGTGCTTTTAGGCACCAAATGCCATACTCAGCGATTCTTTCATTCCGAACTGCGACAGTGGTCGCAAAGAAGTGATATTCGTCTTCTCGAAACTGTTGATGAAAAAGACGACTGCTGGCAGGGTAATGTCGGCGTAGTTACCACATTGATTCCAAAGATAGAATCAGAACTGGGATCTGCTTTTACTTTCATTTGCGGCCCGCCGGTTATGTACAAGTTTGTTATTATGGCCCTTGCCGAAGAAAATGTTAGCAGAGATAGAATATTCGTAAATCTCGAACGGAAAATGAAATGCGGCGTTGGAAAATGCGGCCACTGCCAAATTAATAATTTTTATGTCTGCGTTGACGGACCAGTATTCCGTTGTTCAGAATTGGCCGTCGCGCCGGAGGCTATTTAAATATGAATAAACCAAGAGTAGCAGTTTTTGACTTTGCGTGCTGTGAAGGATGTCAGCTCCAGATCGTAAACCTTGAAGAGCAGATACTTGATTTAATCGGAGCGGTAAATGTCGTCGAGTGGCGCGAAGCTATGAGCGAACAGAGCCACGAATACGATATCGCCATAATCGAAGGCTCGATAACAAGGCCGGAAGATGAAGAGAAACTCTGGCTCATCCGGAGCAGGGCTAAAATCCTGATTGCCCTCGGAGCCTGTGCCACGCTGGGAGGCATCAATAAGCTCAAGAATAATTTTGACCTTAACGATGTCAAAAAATGCGTGTACGGCAAGGATGCGTCCAAACCCCATCTGTACACCGAGTTAACCAAGGCTGTCGATGAAGTCGTGGAAGTGGATTACAAAATACACGGCTGCCCAATAGAAGCCAAAGAATTCATCTCGATTATCAGGTCGCTGCTGATTGGCAAAAAACCTGAAATACCCGAATATCCCGTTTGCGTGGAATGTAAAGCCAAAGGCAATCCGTGCCTTTGGGAATATGGCCAGCTTTGTCTCGGCCCTATTATCCGCGCAGGATGCAATGCAAGATGTCCATCGGCCGGGCACAGATGCTACGGCTGTCGCGGATATATCAATAAGCCCAATGTAGAGGCTGCGAAGGATGTTATAGAAAAGTATGGTTTGAGCGTTGAAGACCTGAAAAGCAAAATGGTTCTTTTTGGCAGTAGACAGGATAACACATTATGAGCAAAAAAATCGATATCAATGTAAAGCACTTAACTCGCGTCGAAGGACACGGCAATATCATCGTTAACGCCACTGACGGCAAAGTGGAAAAAGTAGAATGGCAGGTTCCCGAAGCGCCTCGTTTCTTCGAGGCTATGATCAGGGGCAGAAGCTATGAAGATATACAATTGATCGTCAGCAGAATATGCGGCATCTGTTCCATATCTCATTCTCTCGTAGCCATAAAATCCGTCGAAAACGCGATCGGCATAAATATTTCAGAGCAGACCGACAAAATTAGACGGCTTCTGCATTATTCTGAACAGCTTCAAAGCCATGTTCTCCATGTCGGCTATCTGGTCGCTCCGGATTTATTCGGCGTCAAATCCGTTGTCCCCCTGGTAAGCGCCGCCAAAGACGCTGTTCTTACTATCGTAAAAGCACATCGTGTCGCAAATGAATGGTCTGAATTGCTCGGCGGAAGAGTTACTCATCCGGTTACTATTCGTCCAGGCGGATTTACGATGCTGCCTTCAGAAAAACAATTGAAAGAACTTAAAGAAACGCTTACGAACCTTGTCCCCGATTTAATGGCAATAGTTGATGTAGTCTTGAGCGTTGCCAATCAATTACCGGCCTTTACAAGAGAGACCGAATATGTTTCTCTGCGTGAAAAAGATTTTTATGCGTTTTATGACGGCAAAATCGTCTCCACGGACGGGCATACGGAAGAGGTATGCAACTGGGAATCGGTAGCAAACGAGTATGTCAGCGATCAGTCAACCGCCAAATGGGCAAAATGGCACCGCTCCTCGTATGCGGTGGGCGCTTTGGCAAGGTTCAACAACAATTATGAACAGCTTGCCGATGTTGCCAAAGATATTGCCAAAAAATTTGGGCTGAAAAAAGGCTGCTGCAATCCGTATATGAACTCAATCGCCCAGCTTGCCGAATGCGGAGATGTCGTTGTCAATGCCATCAAATTGATTGACGAGTTGCTTACAGCCGGCATTAAACAGGAAAAAATCGACGGCAAACCCAAGAAAGCCGGTCGCGGCAATGCCGCTATCGAAGCGCCAAGAGGCATTCTGTTCCATTCATATACCTTCGATGAAAAAGGAATTTGTCTCGGCGGAAACCTTTGCATCCCGACAAACCAAAATCACGGTAATATCCAGAAGGATTTCGAAAAAATCGTGCCGGAAATTATTGACCAGGGTCAGGATGCCGTCAGGCAGAAACTCGAAATGCTCGTTCGTTCCTACGACCCGTGTATATCCTGCTCAACACATATGCTCGATGTCCAGTTTGTTAAATGAACACAGGTAAAATTAAAAACGATGTAATCGTTTTAGGACTTGGAAATCCGCTGATGTCTGATGAAGGCATCGGCGGATTTATTATAAACAGACTTCTCGAAAAAAAAGATTCATATCCCAACATTGATTTCGTCGATGCCGGCACAGGTGGAATGTCGCTCTTGCACCTTATCGAGGGGAGGAAAAAAGTCATTATTATTGATTGTGCCTATATGGGCAAACCGCCAGGCTCAATAGTACGGTTCACCATAGAGCAAGTTCAAAGCATAAAAAAACTTCTGCACTATTCACTCCACGAAATAGATATTTTGAAAGTTATAGACCTTGCGCAGCAATTAAATCAATGCCCTGACGAGATAGTGATTTTTGGCATAGAACCGGAAAAAATTGAACTTCGAGAAGGTCTGAGTCCGACTTTGCAGAAAAAAACCGATGAGTATATAGAAACAATCAAAGAAGAAATGTAATCTTCTCTTTTTTAAGTTTTAAAAATTAATTTCCCCTTAAAACTATCAAATATCGATTAGCACTAAACTCTCTTATTACTCTCCACACAAAAAAACTGGGCACTTTCCGGATATCGGGGCTGTTTTGGGGCAAATTAAGGAGTTTAAAAGCCGCAAATATCAACCGTTAACTCGTTTATTTGTAAGCAGTTATATTAAATTGGGCCCGGTAGGATTCGAACCTACGACCAATGGATTATGAGTCCACTGCTCTAACCGCTGAGCTACGGGCCCGCATTTCAATCCTTACATAATAAGGTACGGCTCTTGAGACTCCGTCTGAAAGCCTGATAACTTTACCGCTTTATGCCCTGTTTTTCAAGGGGATAATTTTGCCGCTGTTTCCCCCTTTTTTTCCTTGTTTCGCATTCTCCCCAGTTCGGTTATAA
>JAQTQF010000307.1 GCA_028712345.1 Phycisphaerae bacterium
GGCAAATTAAAGATAGCAACAAAATACTTTTGAATACGATATTTATATTCATCAAAAAGTCGAAAAAATGCCCAGGGCTTTTTAAGACTCAAGGGGTCTTGTTTTCGTCTAAATAACCCTTATTATCCATTTAAGGGTTGTGGTAGCGTTTTTCGATTAACAGCCAACTATTCGCAAACTCGGCAAAATCCCGCCAGTTTACTATATTACTGCTATCATAAACTATGTCGGTATCTGTTCCCGCACCGAGCCAGTCCAAAGCCATTCTGCCCAAATCATTCCCATCGACATCGTAATCCATATCAAAGTCACCCGTCAGCGGCTCGATGATTTCAAAAGCAAGACCGTAGCGACAATCTTCAATTGAGGTGGTATTTTTAACTGTAACTTGATAATTGCCATCGGCAGGCAAGTTTACATCTATCTTTTCAAGATTATCTGTCGAACCTGTCAGCAAAATATCCAGGGCAGAACCTCTCACCGTCAAGTCTATATCAAAATTCCGCGAGGTATCAACCGAATACCAGGAATCGCTTTTCTTGACCGCACGATTCCATACAACCGTTAAAACAAATCTCTCATTTTTTTTGCCGGCAATATAGTAAATATGGGTTGAGGCCTTATTCTTGCCCAGCGTATCATAAGCCCAGCCTGTCTTTGACGCGACTGTCGTATTTTTGGTTATCCTTCCGGCCGCAAGGGTTTGATATGCCCGCAGCGCATCAATTCTGCCGTAGCCTCTGTGCGCATTCCATACCTGATTGGCGGGGTCGGTAAAATTACCGCTTTTATCTCGTATATTTGGAAATGCTGAATTGACGATTACAGCCTTTATGACCTCATTATGCCCGTCATCCGGCTCGGAGACTGTACTGTCGGCATACTGGAGCAGCAGGGCTGCGACACCGCCGGTATGAGGAACCGCATAACTTGTGGCGCCGCTTGTTTTTGATGTAGTATAATAGGAAATATCGCTCCATATAGAAGCCGTTGTCTGGCTGGAAGCCGGGCAGGTTATCTCCGGTTTTTTCCTGCCGTCAACTGTAGGACCATAATTAGACTGAGCCCCGACTTTAAGATAAAAATCATTCGGCTCATCAATCAATGCTCCTGCTGTTATCCCGTTATATGCGTCACCAAAAACAGTAACATTGGTCGGACCGTTGCCGCTGGCCAGGGCAAAAATTACATCATTTGTATATGCAAAATAGTCCAGCATTAGACTGTATTGACTTGAACCGTTTGCATAACCGGATAATTGTATTGGAAGAACAAAAATTCTGCAATTATATGTATCAATCAATGCGTTTAAGGCATCTTCGACAAAATCGTTGGTATAATTATTTATATAGTTATTGTTGTCAGCAACTCTTGCCGAGTAAATATTACAGTCTGGAGCGGCGCCGATGTCATTCAGGTGGCCTGTCCAGCCTCTGCTGGCGATGATACCGGCAACCCAGGTATCGTGTCCCGGTGCCGAACCGCCCATATAATCTATGCCGGAGCCGGAAAAATCGAAATTGAAGATGTGGACACTGTTTGAGTCGTTAAACGCCTCGTGCGTATTTCGGACATTTCGAGCGCCAAGCAGGCCGATATTTATCCCCTTGCCTGTTAAGCCCAGTTGGTGGAGCCCAGCCGCGTTCGAGCCGCCCTCGGCTGTCGAACCTTGCAGAGCATAACAACTGCTGCAAATAAGCAAAAGCAACAGCAGTATTATCGGACTATACCTATTAAACAATCTTCTTTCCGCCTTCCTTACCTTAAGATAGGATTATACCAAAAAGCCTATTTGAAAAGCAATGGTCTGCGGCAAGATGAAATTGTTTTTTAATGATGCCTTGGCCGGCTCTTTAGCAGGCCAGTGCCAAGGCATTACTTTCTATTCTATTTCTATTCCTTTCTAATAGGGTGTCCTGCAGGACGGTCAATTTGGTACTACAAGATGGTACCCGGATGTCCTGTTTAGAGTTCAGATGATTTACACCCGAATAAAAGTGGAACTTGGAACAAGCGTTTTACTGTTGTGGCTGTTTAAGCTCTTCAACTTTTGGAAGGTCTTTGAGCGAACTTAGGCCGAAAACCTCAAGGAATTTTTTTGTTGTGCCGTAAAGGAGCGGCCGACCGAGAATTTCGGCTTTGCCGACTATTTTAACAAGTCCTTTATACATCAGCGAGCGAATCATCTCGCCGCAGGCAACGCCGCGGATAGCCTCGACATCCGCTCTGATTATCGGCTGCTTGTAGGCGATAATTGCAAGGGTCTCCAGGGCGGCGGGCGTAAGCTTGTTATCCCCCCTGTCGCGCAATAATTTCCTGAGCCAGTTATTATATTCCGGCAGCGTCATCATCTGAAAACCGCCGGCAATTTCTTCTATTCTGAATGACCTGCCCGCATCGGTATATTGCCGATTAAGGGTTTCGATACATTGTTTAACCTGTTTTACCCCTCCGTTGAACTCGGCGATAGCGACCAGTCTTTCAGCCGAGAGCGGCTCATCGGAAGCGAAAAGTATCGCCTCGATTACCGACTCAACCGTTAAATTACTATTGTTCGCAGCCATACCGGCTGCGGCTAAACTCTCTTCAGCTTCCGAAACATCGGTCAATTCCACATCCTGCTCGAATTCCTCACTCATATCCTTTTCCATTCAAAGGGGTCCTTGTC
>JAQTQF010000043.1 GCA_028712345.1 Phycisphaerae bacterium
TGTGCTCTTCCGATCTATCACGGCGCAAATGTCGGCATAAATGTATATTATTCCGGTACGGTTGCCGCAGCTATGGAAGCGGCGTTCTATCGAATACCGGCGATAGCGCTGAGTTATGCACACGAAGAACAGATGAATTTTGCCGCTGCTGCTAAATATGCGGTTGAAGTTGTTGACAAGGCAAAACATCTTCATTTGCCGGCAGTAATTAATATAAATATCCCGGCATTGTCCGAAGGTGAGCCGAAAGGTATAAAAATAGTGCCTCAATCAACCCTTGGGTTTGACGAGCATTTCATCAAGACCCAGGGGGCGGAGGACAAAACGCTTTATCAGCTTGCAGGCGGAGACCATAGAGATATCGATGTTCCTTCGGATACATTGGCTCTGGCCGAGGGTTTTATAACCATTACAACACTTGGATTCGATATGACCGATTATAAAAATATGGAAAAATTACATCAGATTAAATGGTAAGCTAAGGGGATTATTATGGCAGCGAAAAAACAGCAGGTTTGCATTATAACCGTTACGGGAAAAGACAAGGTGGGAATCATCGCGAGCCTTGCCAATGCTATGTCACGGGCGAATATCAATATCATCGATGTCAACCAGAAGATTATGGAAAACTTTTTTGTTATGACAATGGCCGTCGATATTACAAAAGCGACTATCACCATTCCGCAAATAAACAAACGGATTGATAAAATCGCCGAAGATATGAAATTGAAGATTACTTTTCAGGATGAAACTATTTTTAAAATGATGCACCGCGTCTGAAAAATATGCAGTTTTTGTATTGCGTATTTCTTTTATTATCGTATATACAGGCAGTAGTAAGAGGAGTGTTTTATGTCCGATAATATCAATATTGAGGATAAAATTAACGGTTCAGAGCAGGCTGAACAGAAAAAACCGCCGCAGAAGGCAAATGTCGAGAGACGCAAGGGGACAGACCGCAGGAAATTTTCTTTCGGCTATTCAGGCAGGGAACGCAGAAGCGGCCAGGACAGAAGAGACAACGGTCAAAATCAGTAGCGGCTTAACTGCAGCGCAGGCAGTATCTGAAAGTGTTTACTCAAATTCGGCAACCACAAAAGTGTGGTCGGATGGTCTCTCTATCGCTCTCGGTTTCGTATCGATGCGGCAGGCCGTACATTTTTTCGCAAGCGGCTCTGCGCCCATCAGGTAATCGAGTCTCCAGCCGTGATTCCTTTTGAAGCCGTTCGGTTCGCGGTAATCCCAGAAAGAAAACTGCCCGGCACTGGTATTATGTTTTCTAAAAAGGTCGGTAAAGCCCCAGTCTATAAATTCTTTCAAAATCCCGCTAAGCTGCCTGTTAAAACAAACTGTCCCGTCAAGAGCAACGGGGTCATAAACATCTTTTTCCTCGAACGCGATGTTAAAATCGCCGGCCCATATCAGTTTATCTGCCGGCTTAAAATGATTTTTGAAATAATCGAACAATCTTTTGAGCCAGTCGAGTTTATACTGATATTTTTCCGATTCCATCTCAGAGCCCTGCGGAATATAGGTATTGATGATTGTAACACCGGCGGTTTTTGCCTTTATTATTCTGGCTTCGTCTTTCGGCTCAGTGTCAAGCCCGAATTCGACATCGGTTAATTTATGCCTGCTGAAGAGCGCAACGCCGTTATAGCTTTTCTCCCCCTTATAAACAAAGTTATATCCGGTCTTCTCGAATTCTTCGATTGGAAAATCTTTGTCCTGCACCTTTGTTTCCTGGACGCAGAGGACATCAGGCCTGTTTTCAGCCAGCCAGCCGACAATTATCTCAGCCCTGGCCCTTATTGAATTTGCGTTGAATGTAGCGATTTTCATCACGGCTATTCGACGGTCAATAAACCTCTTCGATAGATTCTTTTCCCTTATTTACAGGAATGTCTTTAATCGCAATTTTGTACGATGGACTGTCGGTTAATAAACCTTCCCCCGCTTCCGAATCAGTATTCTTGTGTGTTGCGGTAAAACTCTCAACGACATTCAGCAACGCCAGCAGAAAACTTACCATACTTTCAGCGCCCTGATTGATATTTACGCCACCGGCGCCGAGACCATCACAGCAGCCCTTCGTCTGGAAATCATAGACAGGCACCTGAAGGTCGTTTTCGCCGAGGAACCAGTCAAAAGCTTTTCTCTGGAGTTTAAGATATTCGGTGTTCATAGTAGCCTCATACGCGGCCCGCAGCATTATTACCGTACTTGCAACTTCGATTGGCTGCTGGTCAAACTGTGCCTTTCGTTTCCCTTTGGGATACCAGCCGTTTGAGCCGATGAAACTGAAGTGTCTGCCATTGTAAGTATTTTCGAGCAGGAAAGAACAGGTTTTCTCAGCAACCTTGAGGTATTTTTTCTCGCCCAGCGCCAGAGCCGCGGTAAAAAGCGATGCCGGCAGGATGGCATTGTCATAAGTGATAAATTCCTCAAACCAGTTCCATCCGGAGGTAGAGTGTTTTTTGTTACGCTCGACAAGAGAGTCCGCCGCGTGAGTAAGAAGCCTTTTTATCTCACTTGCTCCCGGAAACTGGATAAGATAATCAGACAGGCCGAAAATTGAATATGCCATTCCTCTCATCGACATAGACGGTATGTGTTTTACCGCATCATCGAAAAATTTCTTTATGACAGAAAGATAAAGAGCCACAGGTGGTGAAGCTATGACACTGCCAAAGGCCCAGAGGGTTCTACCCAGAGCATCATGAGCCGGCTCATCGGTCCAGAAGTTTCTGTTATAGTCCATAAAATTACAAACCATTCCGTCCGGCTTTACGGAATGACATAAAAACGAAAGATAATGTTCAAAAAGCTTCAAAGCTTCCGGCGATGAGTATTGCTTGAAATATTTTGTCATAACCACAATTGCTCTTGCATTATCATCGGTGCAGTATCCATTGGAACGGTCGGGTATGACGAATTTGGCATGCTGCAAAAGACCTGTATCGTCGGTAAGCCGGATGAGATGGTCGAGCTGCGGATCGGGAAGTTCCAGCAATGTCGCCGCGTGAGAAGTTTTAGCCGCTGCAGCAGAGGTTGAAGCAAAACTTCGCGCCTTAGAGAACAGCTTCCAATACGGCTTGCCCAGCACCGGCCAGGTTCGTGTTCTGCCGTAATCGTAAGCCTTTCGCCGCATAGAATTGAACAAGGTTTCATTTTTAAGAATTTCGATGACCGCTTGTGCCATATCTTTTGAATCGCTGAATCGCACCAGTTTTCCCCTGCCGTCTTCCAAAAGCTCTTCGGCTGCCCAGTAGGGAGTGGAAACAACCGCTTTTCCGGAACCAACGGCAAAGGCCAGAGTTCCGCTCGTCAGTTGCTCACGATGAGGATACGGAGTAGCGTAAATATCCGTTGCGCACAAGAAATCATGTAATTCGGCATCACTAACGAACCTATTGTAAAAGATAACATTGTCCTGGATTCCAAGGTCTTTGACCATTCGCTGGAGACTGAGACGGTAGGATTCGCCCTCAAATTTTACAAGTTCCGGATGAGTTACGCCGAGGATGATATAAAGCGCACGAGGCTCAGCCTTGACAATCTCAGGCATCGCTTCGAGCATAACTTCAATTCCTTTGCCTCTGCCGATAAGGCCGAAGGTCAGTATGGTTTTTCGGTCATCAAAATCGAATTTGTGCTTGTAGTAACTGCTGTCAACAAAAGATAAATCGGGCAGACCGTGAGGAACAAGCTCTATCTTGTCGAGAGGTACATTATAAATCTCGGCCAACATCTTTATCCCCCGCCCGTTCATAACCACAAGGCGGTCGGAAGCGGCACAAAGTCGAACCATCGATTTGTAATAGTCCGGCTGCGGTTCGCTTATTATTGTATGCAGTGTAGTAATGATAGGAGCGTTGACATTATCGAGAAAAAGCGAGAGATATTAACCTGCCGCCCCGCCGAACAGACCAAATTCGTGCTGAACGCTGACGGCGTGGACATTGCTGAAGTTCAGATACTCGGCGGCACTGATATAATCATTTTTAACATTCGGGCGGATCTCGAATGCTACCGGCTCGCGATATTCATAACTGTCGTTCGACATCGCAACTACCAGCGGTGAAAATTCGCTTCCCGCATAGCCGCTAACCGATTTAATCAGGTCGTTGGCAAAAGTGGCTATTCCGCACTTCCTCGGCAGGAACGAAGAAACAAAAGCTATTTTTTTAGACGAGTTCTTCGCCATAAATCTGTTACCCCTTTTCAATTAGAATCCTCTTGCGGCATTTTGATTGTAAGGCTATATAAAATCAGAGTCAAGGAATAAAAGCCCTATTACTAAATATTAAAGAGCAAGAAATGTTAGTATTTTTGTTAAGCTTACGACTTTTTTACGCACAGAGTTGACGAAAGTTCGTATGTTATATAAAATACTACTAAAGCAGTAGGAATATAGGGAAAATATTATGAAAATTTCAACCAGAACAAGATATGGTATGAGGGCGATCCTTGAAATAGCTTGCGCTTACAACGCTGGGCCGATGCAGATTAAGGTAATTGCCGACAGACAGAGAATCTCGAATAAATATCTCGAGCAGCTTGTCGGGATACTGAAATCTTCCGGGCTTGTCCGCAGTATTCGTGGACCTCGCGGAGGATATGTACTTGCCAAACCTCCGGAGGAAATAAAATTAAGTGAGATTTTCGGGGTTCTTGAAGGACCAATTCTAACAACCGATTGTATCAGCCACGAGGAAGCCTGTGCAAATTGCGCCGACTGTATAACAAGACAGTTGTGGATGGATATGAATAATGCGATACTAAGTGTACTGGAAGGCAAAACGCTCGGCGATTTGGTAAAAATGACGAAAAAGGAAAGGCTTAACTACCAAATTTGATTTTTTTGGAGCTGTTTTCAGGAGAAAACCAATGGGCAGAATATATAATGATATTATCGAAACAGTCGGGCGGACGCCTCTTGTTCGGCTGAATAAGCTTAACGAAAGTAATGCGGAAATACTGTTAAAAATTGAGAGTTTTAATCCCTGCGGCAGCGTCAAGGACAGAATTGGAGTCTCAATGATTGAAGCGGCAGAAAAGCAGGGGAGAATTAACAGACATACGACGCTTGTCGAGCCGACAAGCGGCAATACCGGCATTGGCCTTGCGTTTGTCTGTGCGGTAAAGGGGTATAAACTAATACTTGTTATGCCCGAATCAATGAGCGCCGAAAGGCGAAAACTGCTGCGGCACCTGGGAGCAGAAATCGTCCTTACTCCCGCTTCGGAAGGTATGAAAGGAGCTATTGACAAGGCCAAACATCTGATAAGCAATACCGGAAATATGGTTATGCTCCAGCAATTTGATAACCCTGCCAACCCTGAGATTCACCGCAGGACTACGGCAGAGGAGATTTGGGCAGATACTGACGGAAAAATCGATATATTTGTTGCCGGTATCGGTACAGGCGGTACAATAACCGGCGTCGGGCAGGTGCTGAAAAAATATAAGCCGGATGTTAAAATTGTGGCGGTAGAGCCTGCCGACTCTCCGGTGCTAAGCGGCGGGGTTCCCGGCTCGCATAAGATTCAGGGCATAGGCGCCGGGTTTGTGCCGAGCGTGCTTGACAGAGATATAATTGATGAAGTTTTTTGCGTTAAAAACGAAGACGCAATCAGTGTTGCCAAACAATTAGCTGCGAAGGAAGGAATACTGGCCGGCATTAGTTCCGGCGCAAATGTTTTTGCCGCGATGCAGTTCGCAAAAAGACAAGAGAACGAGGGCAAGACGATTGTAACTATTATTTGCGATACCGGCGAAAGATATATTTCGACGGAACTGTTTGACTAAGAGGCTTAAAAATGGAAAACGAGAATATCAAGGAAATTATCAAGGCCGTAGTCGAGACTTATCAGGGCGATTCGGGCGCAAATTTTATCGACACGACGAATCTGCCCCTGCGGGACAGGATTCTCGAAATCCTCGAAATGCTCAGGGAAGTGGTTTTCCCCGGCTATACCGGCACAAAGGATGTTACCAGCTCAAATATCAGTTTTGTTGTGGGCGACATTTTGTGCCAGATTAAAAGCCGGCTTGCCGAACAGATTGAAAGAGCTCTGCGGCATCGGTGCAAATTAACCCAGTGCAACTCTGAAAGCTGCCATACGATGGCCAAAGATGTTACAGAACATCTTCTTGGACAGATTCCTAAGATTCGCAGACTGCTCAAGACGGATATTCAGGCCGCATTTGACGGCGACCCTGCGGCATCGAGTCTCGAAGAGATTGTATTGAGCTATCCCGGCTTGCGGGCGATAACCACGCACAGAATAGCGCACGAACTGTATCTGAAGAATGTGCCGCTGATTCCGCGTATTATGAGCGAAAGGGCGCATCACGAGACAGGGATTGATATTCATCCCGGCGCACGAATAGGTGAAAGATTTTTCATCGACCACGGTACGGGTATTGTTATCGGCGAGACGGCAGTGATAGGAAACAATGTCAAAATGTATCAGGGGGTAACGCTCGGTGCTCTTGCTCCGGCAAAAGGCCAGAGCCTGCGAGGAGTAAAACGACATCCGACCATTGAAGACGATGTTACTATTTATGCCGCCGCGACAATACTTGGCGATGTTACTATCGGCAAAGGAGCAATCCTCGGCGGAAATGTGTGGATTAAGGAATCCGTGCCGGCAGGCGTTGTTGTTTCGATGGCGAATCCTGAGCTTGTTTACATTCAGAAGAAAAACAAAAAGTAAAGGCGACAGTGTTGCAGAAAATAATAGAAAAAATAAATACGCTAAAAAAAAATAAAAATGCGGTAATTCTTGCGCATAACTATCAAATCGGTGAAGTGCAGGACATAGCCGATTTTACCGGCGACTCGCTGGATTTGAGCAGAAAGGCCGCAAGCTGCGATGCCGATGTGATAGTTTTCTGCGGCGTTTATTTTATGGCTCAGACCGCGGCAATACTTTCGCCGCAAAAGACCGTATTGCTGCCCGACAAAACCGCAGGCTGTCCGATGGCTGATATGATTGGCGCAGAGCAATTAGCGGATTTAAAGAAAAAACACCCCGATGCGATTGTCGTCTGCTATGTAAACAGCACCGCAGAGGTAAAGGCATTGAGCGATTACTGTTGTACGAGTTCTAATGCGGTCGATGTCGTCAATTCGATAGATGAATACAGGGATATAATCTTTGTGCCGGACAAGAATCTCGGTCAGGTGGTAAAACAGAGAACCGGCAGGGATATGATTTTATGGCCGGGCTATTGCCCTACCCATGTTTTCGCGACGCCGGATGATATTAAAAGGGTACAGCAGCAGCACCCCGGCGCTGTTACGCTTGCTCATCCGGAATGTCCGCAAGCGGTAAGAGATTGTGCCGATGTTCTTTTAAGCACGGGACAGATGCTTAAATTCGTAAAGCAAAGCGAGAAAAAGGAATTTCTTATCGCTACTGAAATCGGAATTATTCATACACTGAAAAAACAGAATCCCGAAAAGGTTTTTTACCCGGCATCGGAAAAATTCCTCTGTCCGAATATGAAAAAAATTACGCTTGAAAAGGTTTTGTTTTCACTGGAGGACGACAAATATATTATTGAAGTACCGAAAGATATTGCTGATAAGGCAAGGATTGCATTAGACAGAATGATAGCAATTTTACCAAAGGGATAGAAATGGAAGAAAAAAAATATCACCTTGAAACGCTCGCATTGCACGCGGGCCAAACGATAGATTCCGATACGCTCAGTAGAGCGGTGCCGATTTATCAGACGAGCAGTTATGTGTTTAAGGATACCGCTCACGCGGCGGATTTGTTCGGGCTCAAGCAGTTCGGCAACATTTATACTCGACTTATGAACCCCACTACCGATGTTCTCGAAAAAAGACTTGCTGCAATGGAAGGTGGAGCTGGGGGCCTTGCTTTCAGCTCTGGAATGGCGGCAATTACCGCGGCGGTTATGAATATCTGTAAATCAGGCGAGCATATCGTATCGGCAAGTACGCTTTACGGCGGAACGGTTACGCTGTTCGGACATACTCTGCCCAAGTTTGGCATAGAGGTTAGCTTCGTTGACCCGTCTAATCCGGAAAATTTTGCAAAGGCGATAAAGAAAAATACAAAGCTTGTTTATATTGAAAGCTGTGCCAATCCGAAGAATAATATTCCTGATTTTGAGAAAATTGCCGAGATTGCCCATAAGAATAATATTCCTGTCATTTGCGATAATACCGCAATGTCGCCGATTTTACTTAGGCCGATTGAATATGGCGTAGATATTGTAGTGCACAGTTGTACGAAAATAATCGGCGGACACGGCACGAGTATCGGCGGAATTATTATAGATTCAGGCAAATTCGACTGGACCAATGGTAAATTCCCTGAGCTTACCGAGCCGGATGCAAGTTATCACGGCGTAAAATATGTCGAGCAGTTCGGTAATCTTGCATATATTCTCAAAGCCAGGTTGCAGCTTCTCCGTGATATGGGGGCGTGCCTGTCTCCGTTTAATGCGTTTTTGCTTTTGCAGGGAATAGAGACACTGCATCTGCGCGTTGAAAGGCATTGTGCTAACGCCCTTGCGATTGCGAAATGGCTCGAAAAACATCCTGCTGTTAGCTGGGTGAACTATCCGGGCCTGGAGTCGCATCCCGATTATAAATTAGCAAAAAAATATCTGCCGAAAGGCGCCGGTGCTATACTCGGCTTCGGCATTAAAGGCGGCAAAAAAGCCGGCGAGAAATTTATCAGCAGCGTAAAACTTGCCAGCCACCTTGCCAATATACTCGACAGCAAAACGCTGGTCATTCATCCGGCAAGCACGACCCATCAGCAGTTGAGCGACTCTGAGCAATTGGCCGCAGGCGTAAGTCCGGACTTTGTTCGCGTTTCAGTCGGAACGGAACACATTGATGATATAATTAGTGATTTTGAAGTCGCTTTGAAAGGTTAAGGATATGTGGGACTATAATCCGAAGGTTATGGAGTATTTTCTTCATCCGAAAAATGCCGGCGAGATTGAACACCCCGACGGCGTCGGCGAAGAAGGCTCTCTTGCCTGCGGCGATGCGCTGAAACTGACTTTCAAACTCGATAAGGACGGCAGAATTGCCGACGCCAAATTCAAGACCTTCGGCTGCGCAAGCGCGATTGCCTCGGCGTCGATAATGACGGAGATGATAAAAGGCCTTACCATCGAAGAAGCTGAAAAAGTTACCAACAAGGATATCGTTGATAAGCTCGGCGGGCTGCCCGAACAAAAGATGCACTGCTCTGTTATGGGTATGGAGGCGCTGCAGGCGGCAATCCAGAATTATCGCGGCGGCAAAGGAAAACAACCCCCCAAGCCTGAAGGCAAAATCGTCTGCACTTGTTTCGGAGTTACCGACAAGGAAATAGAAAAAGTCATTATTGAAAATGACCTCGAAACGGCAGAGCAGGTTACCAATTACTGCAAGGCAGGCGGAGGCTGCGGCTCCTGCATCGGCGAGATTGAAGCGATAATCGAAAAAATCCGCGGCAAAAAAACAAAACAGCCGCAGGCCGCACCCCATCCGAAAAAACTTACCAATATACAGAAAATTCAGCTTATTCAGCGAACGATAAGCGAGCAGGTTCGTCCTCTGCTTAAGGCTCACGGCGGCGATGTCGAGCTTGTCGATGTCGAAGGAAATAAAGTTATCGTCGCTTTTCGCGGGATGTGTTCGCATTGCAGAACAGCTGAATTTACAATTAAAGATGTTGTCGAGGCAAAGTTGAAGGAATTCGTAAGCAACGATATTGTCGTTCAGGAGGAAAACGCAGGATGAGAACGATATACTTCGACAATAATGCTACGACAAAAGTAGCTCCGGAAGTTTTCGAATCGATGAAACCATTTTTGACCGAGCTTTACGGCAATCCTTCAAGTATGCATACCTTCGGCGGTCAGGTCGAAAAACATATCAGAAAAAGCAGAGACTCTCTTGCCGAGCTGCTCGGCTGCGAGGAAACGGAGATTATTTTTACCAGCGGCGGAACCGAAAGCGATAACGCAGCAATTAAAGGCGTTCTTACCGCCCTGCCGGAGGAGAAAAAGATTATCACTACCCGCATTGAACATCCCGCGGTACTTACAGTATGCAGGGAACTTCAGGACACCGGCTATACGCTCGTCGAGCTTGCCGTTGACGGCAAAGGGCAAATCGACCTCGATGAACTGGCCGCCGAGGTTGACGATAACACCGCGATTGTGTCGATAATGTATGCCAACAATGAGACAGGCGTAATTTTTCCGATAGAGAAAATCGCCGAAATTGTCAAATCGAAGGACGCTATTTTTCATACCGATGCAGTCCAGGCGGTCGGCAAAATTCCGTTAAGCATCGATAAAAGCAACATCGATTTGC
>JAQTQF010000308.1 GCA_028712345.1 Phycisphaerae bacterium
TCAGAATCCGAAAGCCTTTCGAATCCCCCAGTCACCTCCCTGTCAAATTCATAATTTTTCAATTCCGCTAATTGCCCTGCTTTCTTCACTCTTTCCGGCCCCACGGTCAGATAAATCCCGGACACCAATAAAATCAGTACTGTAGCGGCAAGGGCATACCATATCTTTCTGTCTGCCTTTTTGGTCGCAGCACTTTGGGGCTTTTGAAGACCGGGGTGGGCAAGATCAAAAACTGCCCTGCGCAGATTAAGGCTGCGAATATAGTTTTTATTGAACACCGCATCTGATTGAAGCCTGAACTCGAATTGCCCGAATTCCTCTTCTGATAAATCATTGTCGAAATAACGTTCGATGAACAGTTCGTCGCCCGCATCTTCCTTTTTCCGGTCCTTATGCACCATACCGAACGCAGCCTGCCGAATCATCTTCTGCTCTTCAAACTTTTTCCGGAAGGCCTGTTCTGACTCCAGCCGGTTTTCAAAAAGTCTGAATTCCTCATCATTCAATTCGTTATCGAAATAACGTTCGATGAATTCTTCGTCGGAATATGGGTGTGGGGTGTCCATTTGTTCGATCAGCTTTCTTTATTCTGCATTTTAGGCTTGATGCGATTCCATTTATCGTGTGACCTTTCTCTGAGTGGCAGGAGTTTCCTAAGCCCCCCGGCGAACAGGGTAACTGTTTCATGATCGATGGCGGGCATCAAGACCTGCAACAGGTCGCGATTGTTCTCACAATGCCCTGCCAGTGTTTCTATTGTGTGCCTGCAGAATTTTTCGGTGCAAACCACCCCGCGTTCATCAGGAGTGAGGTTTTTAAAAAACAGCATCACGCATGTATTAATCGCTTCTCCGCTGATGTCCGGATATCTATTGACCAGAAACCATTTCAGCATACTTTCACGCGCAACGGCAAGCATCTGAAAATAAAAACGGGAATCTCCCGACCGGAGCAAAATTCCGTGCTTATCGTGATAGGCCCATGCCTCTTCTGCATTTGTGAAAACCACTTCTTCCACTTTTTCATGATAGGCATCCAGAATATCCTCCTTAGTGGAATCGTTCAGCTGCAAATTGAAAGTGTCGATCAGTCCGCTGAGACCAGCCTGCGCTTCGAGGAACATATTCCTGATAACCCCTGTGCTGGTATAATCTCCAGTACTGACAAGCTTCTTTAATTTTGCAATGGCCTCGTGTGCCATTGCAGCACTTCCGTGCGGAAAACCAAAGCGCAGCAAGATGATCTCCCGGTCGTCGACGGGAAGAAACAACAGGGCAAGCTTTATCAGACTGACGCGTTCATCACTGTCATCAGTCTGTTGAAAAGGTCTTGTTCCGCTTTTTTGCTCAATTTCTCCGGCATTCTCATCGGCATCCACCAATTTGCCATCATCTCCCAATTTGATTTTAAAAAGCTTAAAATACAAGTCGCAATTATTGAAAACAATACTTGTATTCCCAAATTCCAGGTACGCTTTATTCAGATATTTTTTTGCCGAAGAACCATATTTCAGGTTGAGGTCGTCAATGATCAATTGTAAAACAGACAACTGGTGCCCGTGAGGATCGGAATGATATTCGGCGCGGATTCTATTCCTGAACAGTAACCGTCCATTGTTCAGATAGTTCTCGATTTTATAGTGAAGTTTGTTGTCTTTTATCCTGCCTTCATCCAACTGAAAATGATATTCCAGCAATTTGTATATCAGCCGGTTGGCCCTTGCCGGATCCGCACCGGAAACAAATTTCATTTTAATGAGGCCGACAATGATCTGGAGTAAGAAAAAATCGGAGAGGCCGGTATTCTCTTGTTCCGCTTTCGTCGCGGTTTTTTTCCATTCCGACAGTGTGCTTTTTACCGCTTCCGAAAGAATATGTTTGTCGATCTCAAAAAACAGTTTAATAAACGATTTTTTCTTTTGCAGTTCGGCAAAATACACCTCAAAACTTCTGATTAATTCATTCTGCTCCATATCTCAGACTATAGGTGCCAAAAGTACAATAAAACAATCTATTCGTCAATGCGCGGCTTTTTGATAATTTGCCGGCAAACGTAATTGTTCATTCCTTATGTACAAAAGAACGAAAAGTCATGTGTATGCTGCACCTTTTTTGTGCTTCTGCGGCCCGAAAATTTCAGGCTGCCCCGTGACGCATCATGGCATATGCGACGAAGTTATTGACGCCCCGCAGCTGCGGGATCATTCATTCCGCTTTTTCTGAAAATATTCTGCCTTTTTTCTGAGGCATATGTTTGCCGACTACATCCCCATCAGCAACTATTTTTACACCTCCACATATGACCACTTCATTTCGATATACGGACACAGCATGCCCTCATCAGATTCTTCGCCGGCTTCAAGGGTCAGTTCGTATTTGGTCCAGCTTCCGTCTTTATTTTTTGAGCTAAAGGTAATTTTAACCTTAGAGGTGCAATCGTTCTTGAATTGGTAACATTTAGCATCTGTACACAAATTGCTGCAATCTTTCCACGTTGATATGGTAACACACCCCTTGGTCCCCGGGTCCGTCGGGGCGGGCTTTGTTGAATCATTCTTTGTGAATCCGGCGATGGGAATCAATACACCAATGAAAAACACCAACCACAACATTCTTTTCAATTTTTTCATCTTAATTCATTTTA
>JAQTQF010000309.1 GCA_028712345.1 Phycisphaerae bacterium
GAAACTCACTATGAATGAGCCGCTTGAGAATGCTCCGCCGTCGCTTGCCTTTGCAACGGTGGCGCTGGGAGCTTTTCGCGGCCTTATCGTGGATGTGCTCTGGTTGAGGGCGGACAAGCTGAAGGACGAGGGCAAATTTTTTGACGCAAAACAGCTTGCCGAATGGATTACGCTTCTTCAGCCGAGATTTGCCTCCGTCTGGGATTTTCAATCATGGAATATGGCGTACAATATCTCCGTTGCTATTCCGGCAAGCAGGCCGCAGGAGCGATGGATGTGGATCAAAAACGGATATGAGCTTTTGCGGGACAAGGGAATACCGAAGAATCCGCACAACATAGCTCTTTACCGTTCTCTGGCGTGGCTGTTTCAGCAGAAAGTGGGCGGGATTACCGACGACTGCCAGAGATATTATAAGCTCCAGCTCTATAACGAAATGAAACCTCTCCTCGGCTCGCAGACGCAGGAGGATTATGAGGCTCTCGCCGATGCGCCGCGGGAACTTGAGGATGTTATAAACGACCCGGAAACGGCAAACCTTTTAAACGCTCTTACCGCCGCAGATGCTGCTTTTGCAAAACCTGATGAACTTGTTAATAATTATTTATCCCTTCGCCGCCAGCCTGCCAGATTTTCTCAAGCGGCATTTGATGTTATCGATAAATATCGCGGAACAAAGGCACTTGAAAATCTGGATGTTTTCGCCAAAGCATATTATCTGAGACACACATGGAAACTCGAACCGGAACTGATGGTACAGTTAAATGAAAAATATGGTCCGGTTGACTATAATGACCCTAATAAAATTTTACCGTTGGACTGGACACTTGCCGATTCGCATGCCATCTACTGGGCATCTTTGGGACTTAGAGAGGCCGGCAGTAAAGAGTATTCAACGGATGAGACAAACACCGACAGGATTGTCTTTCAAAGCATACAGGGTCTTTACAGAACAGGGAAGATGATTATTTATACGGCCAGACTTCCCGAAAAAAACGACCCCTGCTCCATTGTAGAACAGCAAAGCGTATTTTTGTTTCCTGATTTGCGTATGTTTGACAGATACGACCAGGCCATCAGGGCGGTAATGCAGAAATATGCCGAGATGAATATCGATCTTGCGAGTTTTACCAATGCCCATCGTAATATGCTTAAGCGAGCGGTTTTGTTGTTTTACCAGGCTGGCCATATGAACAAAGCCCTGGAGATTTATAATATCCTGCGAAAGGAATATCCGGAGGACGAAGTAAATGTTCCGCTTATCGAATATGCCAGAAACAGGTTTGTCAAGGAATTGGAGAACATCGGCATAACAGATGCTCGTGAGATTATAACGCTTATGCTTCAGGAGGCGTATTATCGATATGCCGTTCGGGATGACGATGAAGCTTTTGGAAGAGAAAAAATGGCACGCCAGGTATATGATTATTATCAGGTAAAATACGCAGGCGAAACCGTTGACAGGATTGTTCTGCCGGATTTTAGTGTGTTAAGGTATATAGGTATAACCGGTTTTTTAAACGATGAAAGATACCCCGATTATTTGCGAAAAAATCTGATACAGCGGATACAGATTGGAAGACCCGATCTTTACGAAAAGCTTAATCAGCAGCATCAGTATTATATGCGGGAGATGGAAAAGCAGGAAAGTGAAAGCACACAGCAATGATGCAGCGGCAATTTTTGAAGGACGAACTGACCGAATCACAGAATAGGGCGGTCTGGCACAAGGACGGCCCTTTACTTGTTATAGCAGGTCCCGGCAGCGGCAAAACCCGCGTAATCACAAACCGCATAGCCGCTCTCGTAGGTCAGGGTGTTTCGCCCTTCGCCATTTGTGCAATCACATTTACCAATAAGGCTGCCGACGAGATGCGCAGCAGAGTCATCGCAATGGATGTGCCGGGCGGAGTTCATCTGAGCACCTTTCATTCGCTTTGCGTAAGGATACTCAGGAAATTTTCCAAAGCCGCCGGCATATCCCAAAATTTCAGCATTTACAGTGATTCCGACCAGAAAAGCTGCATCCGCCAGGCAGTAAAGGAAGCAGAACTTGATGTAAAAAATTTCCCCCCGGCCAAAATACTCGAAACCATTTCTCGGCTTAAAAATAATCTTCAAAACACGGACGAGTTCCAGACTGAAAACAGCGGTGATTACTTTTCGCAATGCCTGGCGAAGATTTACCGTAACTATCAAAAAATTCTCCGGCAGAACAATGCCCTCGATTTTGACGACTTACTTTTGAAGACAGCAGTTGTTCTTCGTGATTGCTCTGATATTAGAAAACAGTTAAATCAGAGATTTCAATACCTTATGGTTGATGAATATCAGGATACCAACCACGCTCAATATCAGATTGCAAGAGGACTTGCTCTCGAACATGGCAATATTTGTGTAACCGGAGACCCTGACCAGTCAATATACGGCTGGCGGGGAGCAGACATCGGAAACATACTTGCCTTTGAACACGATTGGCCAAGTGCTGCGGTTGTAAAGCTCGAAGAAAATTTCAGAAGCGCACCTGAAATCCTCGCCGCCGCCGACAGACTAATCAGCACGAATAAAAGCCGAAAACTCAAGAAACTTGTGCCGGTACTGTCGGCAGGGGCGCAAATTACCGCTCAATGTCTCGAAG
>JAQTQF010000310.1 GCA_028712345.1 Phycisphaerae bacterium
CCGCCCCTTATTACTGCGATGACAGGAGCGAAGATATTTTTGGCGCCGCTCTGAAAACTATGCTCAAGACCAGGAAGGAAAGGCCGTTTTATGTCTCGACAAAGTCCGGCAAATTCACGGCGGCAGAAGTCCGCCAAAATTTTGAGAATTCGCTAAAAAGGCTGGGCCTTGACTATATCGATTTCTATCACTTCTGGTGCATAAGCAGCATGGACGATTATAACAACAGGAAGCAAAAGGGCGCTCTTGGCGAATTTATAAAACTCAAGGAAGAAGGGCTGATTAAACATCTGTGCGTTTCAACTCATATGACAGGACCCGATATTGGTGCAATGTTCGAAGATTATCCGTTTGAGGGAGTATTGCTTGGCTATTGCGCGATGAATTTTGCTTATCGTGATGCGGGCCTCGACACCGCAGCCAAATTGGGCAAAGGCGTCGTTGTGATGAATCCTTTAGGCGGAGGACTGATTCCCAAGAATCCGGAAAGATTTAATTTTGTAAAAAGCAGAGAAGATGAAACCGCTGTTGAAGGAGCTTTGCGTTTCCTGATTAACGACAAGAGAATAACGACTTCTCTGATTGGTTTCAGCAGTGAAGAAGAAATTACTGATGCAGTTAAAGCCGTCGATGGTTTTAAACCCATATCTGATGAAAAAATTACCGAAATCCGAGGCGGCATTAAACAGAGTTTTAACGAGCTGTGTACCAGCTGTCGGTATTGCGACAAATGTCCCAAGGGTATACCTGTTCCGAAACTGATGGAGGCTTATAATCATTATATGCTTTCCGGCAAGCCCATCGATATGATGGAAAGACTCAAATGGCACTGGGGTATCGAGGCGGACAGTGAATATCTAAGAATGTGCAACGAGTGCGGTATTTGCGAAAAGGCCTGTACGCAGAAACTGCCGATTCGCAAACGGCTCAAAGAGATTCTCAAACACGCGGAAAATATGTAAGGCGTATCAAAACGCCCCAAATGCGAGCGGAGGGAGTCGAACCCACACATCCATAAGGATACAAGGACCTAAACCTTGCGCGTATGCCAGTTCCGCCACGCTCGCATCAAATAAAAATCAAATATCAAAAATTAAAAATCAAAATGCTCTGTAGAAAACATGCAGGAACAGTCATTCTGAACGGAGCGAAGCGCAGTGAAGAATCTCTTATTAGCACAAAAACGAGATTCTTCGTCCGCCTGCGGCGAACTCAGAATGACAGCTATAGTGGTTTTCTACGAAGCAAAATCAAAATTAAGGATTCGGTCTCCGACCGAGACTATTTTTACTATACGCTAAAAATACCGCTCATTTACATTCGCGGCTCTGATACTATTTTTGCGATATTTCTTCGATTTTTTTCTCGGCCTTTTGCAGGATGCCCCGGCAGTGTTTTATCAGCTCCATTCCCTGCTCATACTGGGTCAGGCTCTGTTCAAGCGAGATTTGGCCGTCTTCAATTTTGCCGACTATATCGGTCAATTTCTTTATCGCCTGCTCGAACGAAAGATCGTTTATGTTATTGTCTTTTTTTTCGGCCATAAAAGTTTTCCTTTATTTTTTTGTTACCCTGCTTTCAATCTGCTTTTGGCCGCCGAGTTCGGTTATTATAATATCGTTTATATTGATTTGGTCAATGGTTTTGATAATTTTGCCGGTAATGGCGTTTTTTGTGATGCTGTAACCCCTGTTTAATACACTCTTAGGGCTGCAGGCGCCGAGTCTTGCTGCCTGTGTTTCAATCTGGAGTCTGACAAGCGACAGAAGTCTGCCGGCCTTTTGGGGCAGGTTGTTTTCGAGATCATCAAGCAATTGCTCCCTGTTTTGAACAATCAGCAGCGGATTGCGGAACATCGCGGAAGCAAGAATAGTTTTTAACCGCTGAGTGCACAATTCGAGAGCGGATAAAGCAAGTGTTCGGATTCTTTTACCTGCTGAGTCTATCGCGGCAGAAACTTCTTTTATGTCCGGGACGGCTATCATTCCCGCCTTTGTTGGCGTTGAAGCCCGCGCATCGGCAACAAGGTCCGCGATTGTTACATCAACCTCGTGGCCGACCGCGCTTATGATGGGGATTTCAGAATTAAATATTGCTCTTGCAATGGTCTCTTCATTAAAAGCCCACAGGTCCTCCATCGAACCGCCGCCTCTGCCGACGATGAGAACATCCAATTTCAGCGATGCGTTTCTCTTATTGACATCTTTTATTGCCTTTGCGATTTTTTCGGCGGCCCCTTCGCCCTGAACGGGCACATCATAAACAAAGAGTTTGGCAACCGGCCAGCGATTACGAATACTGTCAACGATATCGTGCAAAGCTGCGCCCGATTTGCTGGTGAATATGCCTATGCGAAGCGGAAACCTCGGCAGCGGTTTTTTATGCTCATCATCAAAAAGTCCTTCGGCGGCAAGTTTGTTTTTCATCTGCTCAAAGGCAAGCTGCAACGCGCCGATACCGGCTGGGGTTATCGAATCGGCATAAAACTGGTATTTGCCCTGCGGCGGATAAACATCTATATGACCATTGGAAACAATAGCCAAGCCGTTTTGGGGTTTGAATTTTAGTTTGGTAAAATCGCTTTTCCACATCACGCAGGGCAAAACGGCGTTTTCATCC